>PLDE01000246.1 GCA_003135035.1 Candidatus Dormiibacterota bacterium
ACCGCCAGCGAGCTGTGCCGAAGTCGTCCCCGAGGAAGAGCGAAGTTGGAGTCGACTCGGATCTCTCCGGTCCGGTCAATCCCGGCCCGTACCGGCCAGATCACCGGGCACTCGTCACCTCGTCCGACGCTGGCCAAGGCGGCCGGCACCCCGGCTTCAAGCAGAGACCGACCCCGCCTGTCCAGCAGGCTACGCTGGCGGGCGCTGCGCCGGCTCGGCCGGGAGGGGCGCGGAGGCGCCGCCGCCGATCGGGACCAACGACCCACTCGAGCCATCTCCCAGCCACGAGGACCCATCTGGCCGACTTCCACGATCCGAACGGCGATCAGGAAGCGGTGCCAGTAAGAGCGATAGAGACGACTCCAGAAGGGATCGCTGACCGAGGTGGCGAAGAAACGCCGCGCGCCCCCCGCCCCGCCCATGAGACGGAATAACTGCGCCAGGTTGAGAGTGCCATCTCCGGCCACCACGCGAGCCTCGCCCCGGACCAGGATGGCCGGCTCATCGGGGTGGACTCTCATCAGGGCCACCTGGGGATGAGCCTGAATGTTGCGCACCTTGGCCGCGTAACCGACCGTGGTCGAAGTCCAGACGGTTGCCTTGTCGGGGACCAGCCGCGCCCCGACCGGCGAGATGGAGGGTGCACCCCAGGGGGTGACCGTGACCAGATCCCACTGCACGAAGCGGTCTAGGCCAGCGAAGAGCTCCAGGATCGCCGGGTCAACTCCGGGCACAGCTTCAACCCTACGGGATATCCTCAGAGCAGATATGTGTCAGCTCGCCCATGCCTGAGGCCGGAGACCGGATCACGGTCCCGGTCTCCCAAGAGGCGGCCTGGGACTTTGCGGCCGATGCACGCAACTCCCCTCGATGGGTCTTCGGTGTCCGCGAAGTTTCCGGAGACCTGCGCCATCCGCTCCTGCCTGGCGACCACCTCCGGGCCCGACTGGTGGCGGGCGGCCGGATGCTGGTCAGCGATTGGGAGGTGCTCAGCTGTGAGCGGCCCAGCTCCCTCACCAGCAAGGGTCGCGCCATGGGGGCTAGTGCCACCCTGCGCATAGAGTTCGTCGCCCGGGGCCCTGAGTCAACTGAGGTTCTTTACCACCTCAACTATCAGCTACCGGGCGGCCTGATCGGCGCGCTGGCTTCCAAGTTTGGTCTGCAGAGCCTGCTCGACGCTCAGGCCAAGGCCTCGGTACGTTCGCTCCGGCGAGTCCTCTTAAAGGTCCATCGCGCGGCCGAGGCCACCAGTCGACTGGAGACGGAGGAGTCGCGGTCGCGATGAGCGATGCCACCAGGGGGCCGGCTCCCTGGCCAGTCCAGGTGACCGGCACCGCCGACGAGGACGAGCCCCACCTCCTAGCCGACCCCCGAGGCGGACTCGAGGCGGAGCCAGGCGAGATCACCGTGCTGCTCCTACGCAGTACCCAGGGCGTCACGCTGGGCAGCTCTCTGGTTCGTCGACCCGAGCTGGTCGACGAGATCCGGCGCATCGACGGAATNNGAGAGGTTCGCACCAGTTCCCTGGGAGGGACCGTGGGGCCTGGCGGCGAGCACTGGCTGGGATTTTTGGCAGTGGCCCGGCTGCCCGATCCCTGCCCCCGCCCACTGGATCGCCTGACCGACTCCCTGCGGGCCTTCCTGGAGGACCGCCTCCGTCCCTTCGCGGTCCATCTTGACCAGGGTCGGGTGGACGGGGCCTGGTGCCCCGGCTTCAGCGACCTGGCTGTTGATGGCCGCAAGTTGGCCGGGCTGGGAATGCGCCTGGCTGGTGGCTGGGGCCTGGTCCGGGGAGTCGTGGCGGTAAGTCCACCCGACGCCGATGAGCTGCGCTGCCTGGACCTCTGTCACCGGGTCTTCGGCGAGGGCATCGACCGCGATCGGATCATCTCCCTGGCCGAGATCGAGGGCATGGCTGGGATCGACCGGCGAGCGGCCATCCGTCTCTTCGACCAGCCTCGGCAGCGGCCTGCGAAGATGTCAGCGTGACCTCAAGGAAGGCCCCGCTGCGGCTGGTGCTGGAGCCGGCTGAAGTGCTGCATCACCGGAGTGCTCCGGTGCGCGTCTTTGACTCCGCTCTGCGCCACCTGGTGGACGAGATGTACCTTCGCTGCGAGGAGTGGAGCGGCGTCGGACTGGCCGCTCCCCAGGTGGGTGCCAATGTCCAGGTCGCGGTGATCCTCTATGAGGGCCGCCGCTTTGCCATCTGTAACCCCGAGATCGTCTCCGCCGAGGGTCAGGTCGATGCCCCCGAGGGTTGTCTGTCAGTGCCTGACCACAGCGGTGAGGTTCGTCGCTCCGAGCGGATCACGGTCCGCTACCGCAACGTCCAGGGCAAGGGCGTGCAGCGGGATTTCGAGGGCTGGCTGAGCCGGATCGTCCAGCATGAGTCGGACCATTTGGTAGGGACGCTCTGCTCTGAGCGACTGGCTCCGGGCGCCACCTTCGGGCCGGTCAGTGAAGAACCGGAGGCCGCGTCAGCCACCGCTGATGTGGCGGAAAAGCCCCGGGCGCGACGGGGCCGGCAAGCGGGGAGCGGAGAGGCGACCCAGCCCGCCGGCCCCGAACTCTAGGTCGACGTCAGGCGACGGCGGTGGCGTCGGGCGCTACCTCGACNNCCTGACCTCGTCGGCGACCATGAACCCACCCGCCTCCAGAGCGACGTTCCAGGTGAGCCCGAAGTCCTCCCGGCTCAGCTGCCCGATTGCCTCGAAGCCGGCGACCCTGAATCCGTAGGGACTGGTCTGCATACCCAGGAACTCGACCTCGAGTTCGATGGGGCGGGTGGTGTCCTTGATGGTCAGCTCGCCCTGGACGAGAAACTTGTTCTCCCCTCGGCTCTCGATCTTGCCACTCTTGTAGGTGATCAGCGGGAACTTCTCAACGTCGAAGAAGTCGGCCGACCGCAGATGAGTGTCGCGTCTCTCCTCGCGAGTGTCCAGGCTGGCCGCCTGGATCTCAGCTGTGACCCAGCTCTTGGCCAGGTCTTCAGGATCCAGCTCGACCTCGGCTGTGAATTCATTGAAGTGGCCCCGGACCGTGCTCACCATCATGTGTCGGGTGGCAAATTCAATCGACGTATGAGCGGTGTCAACCTTCCAACTCATCTATTCTTCCTCCACCGATTGCCTTCGAATGCGCGATAATTGCTTGTGCAAGCATAATACAAGGATCATTGATCGTGCAACTATCCGCTGATGAATCACCAGCCCCCCTTTCCGAGGCTCAACTAGCCGCCTGGAGGGCCTTTCTCAAGGCGCACACCGTGATCACCAGAGCTCTCGAGCGGGAGCTGGTGGCGTCGCACCGGCTGCCGCTGGCCGAGTTCGACGTATTGGTCCAGCTGGACGAGGCGGAAGGCGGTGCCCTGCGAATGGCTCAGCTGGCCGATCAAGTGCTGCTCAGCCGAAGTGGTCTGACCCGCTTGGTCGAGCGACTGGAACGAAGTGGTCTGGTACGCCGTCAGGCCTGTCCCAGCGACGCCCGGGGTTACTTTGCGGTGATCACCGAAGCGGGGGTGGCTCGGCTCCATGACGCGGCTCCCAGCCACCTCGGTTCGGTGAGTTCCCACTTTGCAAAGCCGCTCCGTGACGACCAGGTTGAGACCCTCCGGGTTGCCATGGAGGAGCTGGTCTCGGCGATTCCGCCCGCCTGCGCCTCGGCGTTGCCAGATCCGGATCTTGAAGACGCTCCAGCTGCTAGCGCAAACTTAGCCCGATGAGCCAAGACGACCAGACCCGCTGCCCCTTTCCCCAGCCTCAGGTGAAGGCAGAGGAGACAGCCCCGGGGGGCGCCCCCGGATGTCCGGTGCCGGCGTCCGACCACGCCGCCGAGGTGAAGTGGGACGTCGAGGCCCACGTGGAGGCCATGCGCAAGGCCCGCTCCGCCGCCGGCACCAGTCACGTGTCCCCGGACAAGGCGGAGCAGATGGCCCACAACGTGCTCGAGCTACGGGCGACGCGACGAGGACTCGACGAGATCAACTCCAAGTTCCTCGACAGCCTCGGCAAGAAGCTGGGCTACGGCCACCCCCTGAGCGACCGCGCCGGCCTTCCCGACTTCACCTGGACCGAGGAGGCCGAGAACCGGCTCATGGAGGTCCCCGAGTTCTGTCGGGAGCTGACCCGCTGGCGGGTCGAGTTCACCGCTCTGAAGCGGGACCTGGGCACCACCATCACCCCGGCCATCATGGACGTGAAGTTCGAGATGTGGGGAGAGGTCTCCCACGCCATCGAAGAGCGCCACCAGGATGGGATGACCTGGACCGATTCCGCCCGGGAACGCTTCGAGCGCGTGCCTGACTTCGTCCGTGGTCAGGTGCTGGAGGCGGTCGAGGGCAACGCCCGCACCATGGGGGCGACGGTGGTAGACGACACCGTCGTAGACCGAGTGATCGAGCGCTGGGCTACTAGCGGTGACTTCCATGAGGGCATCTACGGCTTCCGCTGAGTGAGACCCCTGGTTCGGTTCAGGCGCCGAGCCGCGCCTTGGCCTGCTCCAGATCAACGTCTCCCCGGGCCAAGGCCTGCAGTACTCCGAGTTGGGACTCCGATTGGCCTTCCTTCGCGTCGACGCCGAGTCGGCCCAGAACAGAGTCCATCCGGGCGCGCACGGTGGGATAGCTGAGTCCCAGCTGCCGCTCCATCGCCTTGAGGTTCCCCCGCGAGCCCAAGAAGAGCTTGAGCAGTTGGCGATCCGCGCTCGAAAGCGCGCAGAACTCACAGGTCTCGAAGTCACCCGATAGCTCGGTACCGCAGCCCTGGCAAGCCAGCCGGGTGAGATGCAACTGCTCGCCGCAAACGGGGCAGCTGCGGGGGGCGTGGTTGGCCGTCAACCGCCGACCTCTTCCACCCAGACGGCTCCGGTCGTGGTCTCGACATCGAGGCGGCCCAGACCACTCCCGATGGTGGCATCGCGCTGCTCTCCACCCATCGTCCACCCCTCAGTCAGGCTGGCTGATTCCCCGGGCAGGGAGATGCGACCGAGTGTGCTCCGCGCTTGCACCTTGACGCTCGACCCAGCCTCCAGGCCAATCTTGACAGTGCCGGCTTCGCAACGGACCTGGGAGTTGCCGTCCTTGAGTACGCCGGTGGCGGAGACGGTTCCCCAGGTGACCTTGAGATCGAAGGGACTGGCGAAGTCCTCGAGCTTGGCGCTGCCCGCCTGGATGTCAGCCTTGATCGGACCCTTGACGCCCTTGACCGAGAGCAGGCCAGCGGACATCTCTACCTCCAGAGCGAGGTCGGGATTCATCCTGACCTGGATCGGCCGCAGCGACCGTTCTGGGTGACTGCCGCTGAAGTTCGGTATCCCCACCCGGCCGGGCCAGCGGAAGGCAAAGCCGGAGTCGTCATCGCCCCCGGTGGTGGTCCGAATCACCAGCGTGTCACCTTCCCGGTGAACTTCGTGGAGCCCACTAACCACTGCTTCCCGAACCTCCCCATCCCCGGTGATTCGTAGGGGATGGAGGGCACCCACCACTCGAACCTTGCGAATGGGTGCTTCGCTTAGCGCCACCTGGCCCCGGTGGAGCGCCTCGATCTGGGCGCTGCCATCCTCAGGGGAGAGCGCGCCAGCCGCTACCTTGCGGAGGATATCTTGGAGAGATTGGTCATCATTCATAAGAGATTTATAACTCTTCTTTGCTATTCCTAAAAGGTTTGAAGTAAATCTACGAGCCCGATGTCGTGGTTCTCCGCCAGGTCGAAGGGCGCGCTACGATGCGCCGGATGGTGAAGGATCGGAACTGGAAGATCCCCGAGCAGCAGGTTCCTCCGCTGCCCCCGCCGCCCCGGGTGACCCGGACTGAGAGGGTGACCTGGCTGGTCTACGGCCTGGTCGCGATTCTGCTGATCGTGATCCCGCTGGCCACGCACTCGTTCAGCCTTCCCGATCTGGCGGCCTGGGTGCTCCTGATCGGTACTGTGGTGTTAGCGACGATGTGGCAGCGGCAGGGCACCCTGCACGGCCCGGAGTGGCTTCGACCCGATGATTACGAGGCCTTTCTCAAGGCGATCCAGCGGATGCCCGACCCGAGTCAGGACGAGCCCGCTCCACCCAGACAGATCGAGCGGCTCTCAGGCCCAGGGCCGTCTGGCGCCCCCCCACGACCACAGTGAGCGCCTCAGCCCCAACCTCACGGCGCACCTCTACCTGAACCCCTGGCTTCAGGCCCTCGGCCTGGAGGAGACGGAGTAACTGGGGAGCCTCGTGCTCGGCCACCTCAGAGATGCGCGAGATGACGGCCGGCGAGCCCGGCTCCAGGTCGAAGAGGCTGACCAAGGCCCGGCCCCGACTCCCGGCTCCGGGAATCTCGTTGCCGTGCGGGCAGGTGGTGGGCCGACCCAGACCCTCGAAGATGCGTTCCAGGACGAGATCGGAGAAGAAGTGGGACATCCGGCCCGCCTCCTCGTCCGCCGTGGCCCAGTCCAGACCCAGGGCATCGGTCAGCCAGCGCTCGACCACCCGGTGCCGGCGCACTACCTGGGAAGCCTGCTGCTCCCCGGGTCCGGTCAGGCGCAGGCTGCGGTCGGAATTGAACTCGACCAGGCCCTGTTCGTGGAGCCGCTGCATGACCCCAGTGACGGTAGGAGCGCTGACCCCGAGCCACTCGGCGATCCGGGAGGGGCGCACGGTTTCGCCTTCGTGGGCGATGTAGTAGGTCGCCTCCAAGTAGCGAGCGGCGGTGGACGAGAGGTTGGGTCCTGAGAAGGCTTTACTCAGGTCGGGCACGGCTCAGCCTGGGGTACAGCCGGCGAGCCTGGGGCCGCTGAGCTCATGGGGTCATCCTAATCGGGCAACGTCGCCCCACTGGGATCAGGGAAGGTGCCGGACCGGGGGCCGCCGTAGGATGGTCTCCGTTCACAGTCACGGGAGATACCCATGAGTTCGGTTCACAACAATCACGAGGACATCGTTCTCGACTTCCTGGGGTTGCCCCCTGAGATCGAGCCGGGCAACATCTTCCCGATTGAGTGGCACGAGGAGACGCCTCAGCTCACCGACATCTACGAGAAGGCCAAGCGCGACGCCTGGAATCCCTCCCATCTGCCCTGGAACGAACTAGACCCCGGCGAGTGGAACGAGGAAGAGCGGCTGGGAATGATGTACTGGTTCGGGGTCCTGGCCAATTTCGACGCCTCCGGGCCCGCCGTGTTCGCCAAGGCCATGGTGCGCAGCTACGAGCTCCACGAGGAAGACCCGGTCCGGCGCTGCCTCTTCTCGGTGGTGCGCGACGAGCAGAACCACGAAGAGGTCTGTGGCCGAATGATCCAGACTCTGCGCGAGGATGGACCCATCGGCTTCCAGCCCAAGACCGAGCTCGATCGCCTGGCGGTGCGCAACCTCAAGTGGCTCTATTACAACGGCGCCCGCTACTGGAACGGCTACAGCAAGGCGCTCTACAAGTACCCGCTGGCGATTCTCTTCTCCTCCTTTCTAATGGGCGAGGTGGCGTCCTCGACCCTCTTCCACCACATGTTCAAGCACTCCACCCATCCCGTCTTTCAGCAGGCTTTCCGCAACATCGGCAAAGACGAGGCGCGCCACCAAGCCATCTGCATGCGCATGCTGGAGAACCACTTCCAGACCATCAACGACGAGGAGAAGCAGATGGTGACTCGCCAGTTGCGGGCGGGATTCGTCTTCCTCTCCATGATTCTCTTTGAGCCACCCGATCAGTTCTGGATCATTCCTCCCGACTTCGCCGACGTACACCACAAGATGGAGGACATCGCCCGTAGCGCCGGCTTGGGCGTGGCCACGCTGGAGCAGAAAACGGAGAACTGGCGCCAGGCGATGCTGAAGATGAAGACGATCGTGGAGAAGCATGGGATCGCCTTCCCGGCGATGCCCGAGGTCGGCATCAGCGGTGAAGAAGTGGCCAACTTTTCAGAAGAGGATCTGATTCCCGTCTTCTGAACTAGATCGTCTCCCGTTTGACCCGCTGCAGCAGCGATTCGACATGGGTGGTTACCCTCTCGGGACCGACCGCGATGCCGGTTTCATTGCGCAGTTGGTCACCGCGAAGTTCCAGCCGACGCTGTACCTGTCGCAACCGAAGCGCCGTGGGAGAACTGCCGAGCAGGTGCGGCTGGAGGGCGATGACACCGTTGTGCAGCCGACCGGTGTGGATTTCGACATACCCGCCTGGAATCGCCAGGATCAGCTCCACACCTTGAGCCGGGAGGAGCCGGAAGAAGCCAACTTCGGAGTGGGTCAAATCTCCCGACAAGGCGTCGGTGGCATGTTGACTGAAGCGCAACAGGGGGAGGTCAGCAACCGCTTCGATGGTCACGGTCTCATGGAATCGAAAGGCTGGCTCAGCGGTCCAGAGACCGCGTCCCTCACCCTCCCAGCGGCCCAGCCAGGGCGCGAAGGGTTTCTGAAGCTCAGTCGCGGCCACCGCCGGAACATAGAGGTTCCCCGGGCCGACGTCAATCGGGCGCGATCTCGGCTGGCAGATCCGCCTCGAAGGCCCGGTACCCTAATGAAGTGAGCCGCGAGCCGATTGGACGAGCCTTCCTGCTGCGACTGCTGGCTGCCGGTCTGCCGCCACCGGGCGAGTTTCCCCTGCGCCAGAGACAGCCTGACCCGGGGCTCTTCGGACCCGGATCGGCCACCTGGCAGGTGATGCGGGAGCCCCTGCTCATCCTGGGCGCCGCTCGGGCCCTGCTGATGCAGTCGGCGCACCCGTTGGTCGCCCAGGGTGCCTTGGACCACAGCGACTTCGAGGTCGACCCCATCGGGCGCTTCCAGCGCACAGCCGGTTGGGTAACGACGGTGATATTCGGTACCACCGAGGAAGCCCAGACGGCGACCCGAGCCGTGAACCAGCTCCATCGCCACGTCAAGGGCGAGCTGCCCGCCGAGCACGCCGCAGGTACCTGGGCGGGGGGCAGCACATATGAAGCCCGCAACCGCGACCTTCTCCTCTGGGTGCACGCTTCCCTGATGGATTCGATGCTGACCGCCCACCGAACTGCGATCGGCAAGCTGGGGTCGGGGGTCGGAGACCGATTTGTTCGGGAGTGGGACGCGCTGGCCCGCCTGATGGGGATCGCGGATGGGTCCACCTGGAAGACAGAGCGCGCCATGCGGGATTGGATCAACCGCCAGATTGATCAGGGAATTGTCGCCCCGGGTGGGGGTTCCCGGCGCGTCTCCGAGGTCATCCTCGCCCCCGGCGCAACCGGTCCAACTCTGGCCAAGGTGACCACCCTGCTCAGTGCCGGAATGCTTCCGACCCGCGTCCGGCAGGAATTCGGGATTCCCTGGAGTCCCGGGCAACGAGTCGCCTTCCAGACTCTGGCCCTGAGCCTGCGGGCGGCTCGACCGATGCTACCAAGGGTCCTGCGGATCACCCCCGTCTACGACTTTGCCATGGCCCGGGTGAGCGGCGAGCTGATTCAGAGCACCGAGCGGGCCAACCAGCTCCTGGCCCGCCTGCGCCTAGCCTGACGTACTCAGGCTAAGTCCCACACCTCGATGGCGGGGACGTCATGCTCGTGGCTCAGGATCGAGATAGAGGCCACCTTAACCACCAGATGTCGGGCCAACCCAACCGGGGTCCCTAAATAGGCGACCGCCACCGCTCTGAGTACATGTCCGTGGGCGAAGAGCGCGTAGTTCTCCTCTCGCTGGGGAGCGAGCTCCTCCAGCAGTCGGCGGCCTCGATCGACGACCTGCTGCGGCGACTCTCCGCCTGGACAACCGTCACGCCAGAGGTCCCAGTCCGGCCGATCGCGCTGAATCTCGGCACTGGTGATGCCCTCGTATTTGCCGTAGTCGAACTCAATCAGCAAGGGGGAAATCTCCGCCTCCGGCTTGACCCCGGAGAGGTCGGCCGTGACCTTGGCTCGCTGCAGCGGACTAGATAAGACCCGGGCGAATTTGACGCCCACCAGCTTGGATCCGAGGCTTCTGGCCTGCTCCTCACCCCTCTTGGTTAGCGGGATGTCGGTACTGCCAGTGTGCCGGTTGTGGAGCGCCCACTCCGTCTCTCCGTGGCGGATTAGGTAGATGGCCATCGGAAGGGAAGTCTAAGCTCGCGGGCAGTCAGTCCCCACTTCGGCGCTGGCTATACTGGGCGCCCTCGGGAAGT
The DNA here is from genome assembly GCA_003135035.1 of Candidatus Dormiibacterota bacterium. Taxonomy (GTDB): domain Bacteria; phylum Chloroflexota; class Dormibacteria; order Aeolococcales; family Bog-877; genus Bog-877. Next base: position 10,103 of record PLDE01000246.1, read on the forward strand.
AGCTCAGTCCGGTTAGAGTGCACGGTTCGGGACCGTGAGGTCGGCGGTTCAAATCCGCCCTTCCCGACCAATTCTCCCTCAGGTGGTCGGTCACCCTCTACCCTTCGAGCTGGCTCCCTGAGGCTGATCAGTTGCCCCACAGAAACCCAAAGTCAGCCGACCACTGGCTGGCCCGTAGCACGTCGCGCTACGATTATTCGGTGGCTCGAGACATCACCCAACGGCAGCTTAGAAACGAGAGCGGCGAGATCATGCGGCGATTAGACCGGGGCGAGACCTTCGTCGTCACCCGGAATGGCGTTCCCGTGGGTGAGTTGACTCCCCTTCGGCGACACCGGTTCGTGAGCGCCGACGCCACCATCGCCATGTTCCGTGGTGCTCCAAGCGTCGAGTTAGCCCGGCTTCGCGCTGACCTCGACAGGGTTGCATCTCAGGACCCTAACCCCCGTGGCTGATGCCCGACGCGCCCGCCGGGGACTGCTCGACACTTCCGTAGTCATCGGCCTCGAACAGCTCGAGGCCGGACAGCTACCAGTCGAGCTTGCTGTCAGCGCGGTCACAATGGCAGAGCTCGCCGCCGGACCTCACGCGACCGGCGACGCCGATGAGCAAGCGCGCCGGCAGGACCGATTGCAACGGGCGGAAGCGGCCTTCGATCCTCTTCCCTTCGACGTAGAAGCGGCGCGCGCCTATGGTCGGATCTACGCTGCCGAGGTCGCACGCGGGCGCAAGGCAGGGGGGACTCGGGCATTGGATCTCCTAATTGCAGCCGCAGCGTGTGCTGCCGGCCTCCCGCTCTACACGCGCAACCCGGAGGACTTTCGAAGTCTCCAAGGAGTGGTCGACGTCGTCGCAGTCTGAACGGCGATCACCACCGAATGGTTCGTGCGCCCAAGGCTTGGGGTTTTTGCTTGTCCTTGTAAGAAGTCATGCCCGCTGACCACGGGCACTGCGACCGTGCTCAGCCCAGCGACAAAGGTGCTCCAGCGTGGAGCGGGCGATCGGTGACCTCCCGGCGGGCGCCCGCTTCGAACATCAGAGTTGCCTCTGTGTGACGCGTGCGGGACAGTGCGGCCCGGCGGTCATCGCTGTCGGCTGGGTCAGGCAGAACGTCACAGGTCCTCGTCATCGGAATCTTGCTCGGGCCTGGCCAGAAGGTCGTGCAGAGTTGCGATGTAGTCCTCGAACGCCCGGCGTCCAGCCCTGGTCAGTGTCACGTAGGTGACCGGAGTGCGACGTTGGTAGGCCTTGGTGATCGTGATGTAGCCGGCATCCTCGAGCTTGCGCAGGTGAGTTGACAGGTTGCCGGCAGTCATACCCACTAGCTCCTGGAGACGGGGAAAGGTGACCTTATCCCCCGCGGGTAAGACGGAGAGAGCCACCGTCACTCGGAGGCGCGCCTGCGCGTGTATGACCGAGTCAAGATTCGGCAGGGCACGCTCCCCCGTCACGCCCGCATCCGCTCTGCGCGCCCGCCACGGATCCGAGTGACAACGGCAGCGATCAGAAAACCGCCGCCACCTGCCAATGACAGAACTAAGAAGTTCCCGTAAACTCCCGCAGCGACACTGGCGGCGCCAGTTATCAACACCCACACTCCGAGTCCGTACTGCAGGCGGTCGTCCCAGAGCATCCCTCCGGCTAGGTACAGCAGCCCGACCGCCAGCAGAGAGCTCCCGGTCCAGAGTAGCGGTGCCAGATGTGACGGCAGTCCCTGGCGCCCAAGGGCGAGATCGAGCGCAAAGAGGCCGACGAAAGCCAGCAGCCATGACCACCCGTACATGGCAGCGATACGCCGCGACGGCCCTTGTACGCCACGTCCCCGTCGGACTTGCTCGCCCAAGGACACGAGGGTGGCAGCCGCGAATAATACCCCAGCGATCACACCGGCCAGCCAAGTCGGCATGACCGTACCGAGCCGCCCAGTGGCGGCTAGATAGATCGCTCCGAAACCGATCAGCCAGGCCACCCCCCACGCTCCGAGGATCAGCGCTGGGTCGACATACAAGCTCCGGGCCGCCCTCCCCCGCTGAGCTTCGATGAGGGCCAGCGTCTCGTCGGGCCCGAGGTGGGACTGCTCCCCGGCCGAGAGCTCTGGTCGCTGAATCTCTTCCATGGCGCTCTACTCCTTGGTGGCGACCACTTGGTGTAGCAAAGTGGTTTGCTAAGGATAGCACCTCAGGGCCGCCACCGAGGAGTCGGCGCTATTTGGTGATGGGGACCCGTCAATTCGGCCACGCTCCCCCGTACAGCCACAGGTCCCAGATCCCCCTTGTACTGTTCAAGCTAGCCAAGGAGCGCGTCTAATGGCATCCTGGTGGAAGCATCGCGCTCTCCCGGTCTGTGGTTGAAGGGGTCGGTGCCCCGGCGGCCCTTCTTGGGCCCACAGTGGCGGGCACCGTCTCGGTCTCGCTGCTGACACCACCCCCGGGGGGACACAACCCAAAGCAAGACCGCCCAGGGGGATTATCAAAGTGGACGTTGAGACCAGAACGGTAGCTGCTGGAGACGGACGGGAACTCTGCCTAGAACTGGGAGGTGATCCGTTGGGAACTCCAGTACTTGTGCACGGCGGGACACCCAACTCACGCCATCTCTTTGGACCCTGGCTTGGCGACGCCGAGCGCCGGCGAATTCGGCTGATCAGCTACGACCGGCCTGGCTATGGCGGATCGACCCCCGACCCGTCGCACACCGTGGCCGACGGGGCAGAGGACGTCCGGGCGATCGCAGCCGCCCTGGAAATCGATCGACTCGGCATGTGGGGATACTCTGGTGGCGGTCCCTACACCCTGGCTTGTGCCGCCCTGCTCCCCGACATGGTCATCGCCGCAGCGACCGTGGGGTCAGTGGCGCCCTATGGAGCGCCCGGCCTCGACTACTTCACCGGAACGGGTCAGGACAACGTCGACGCTATCCAGCTCTACTTCTCCGACCCAGTGGCAGCGCGGAAGCAATCGATCGATGATCGCGAAGAGATGCTCAAGGCGACCCCTGAGCAAGTTGCCGAGGTCCTCAAGAGCCTGCTCTCACCGATCGATTCCGCCGCTCTCAGTGGCGACCTCGCGGCGTTTTTCCACTACAGCAGCCACGACGGGCTGGCGCCCGGCGATGCCGGTTGGTGGGATGACGGGGTCGCTCATCTACAGCCCTGGGGGTTCGACTTGGAAGCGATCCGAATACCGGTAAAGGTGTAGAATGGGCGCCACGACCGCTTCGTTCCCTTTCAACATGGTGAGTGGCTCGCCGAGCACGTACCCGGCGCCGAGGCAGAGCTCAGCGAGGAGGATGGGCACCTGACTCTGCTGACCGAGAGAGTTGGCGACGTCCATGCCTGGCTCCTCGGCAAGCTCGAGGCAGATCCTTCTCCCGCTCGACCTGATAACTGACGCCGCGGACATCGGGGCCGCTTGCGGTCACGACCCTGCCCGCGCCCTGTCGATCGCCAAGCGCAGGCGGACGGTTGACTACCAGCACGGCTTGTGCTCCGCCTTCGAGTCAGCCCCGGTGGCGCGCTCGACGATGCGGTCTGCTCAAAGGCCGCGGCCAGAGTAATTCGGCATCAGACCTCCCTCGTCTCACAGAGGAGGATCAGCACCGCATCATCGGCCGCGAGCTGGCGTCGGTCAGCGGCGGCCGCCTGGCCTTCGGGGCTGGCGAGGGCGCTCCGAATGGCAGCCAGATCGTCGAACTGCATGGTGGCGACAAAGTGAACTTCAAAGTCCCCCACCGGGACGGTTACCGGACCTCGGCTCACTTCATACCTGCGCAGTCCGGGCAACTTCTTCGCGAGGGGCACATGGGTTGCAAAGTAATGCTCGTCGAAGGCCTCGGGGTCCTCTGGCTTGCGGTAGATGACCGTCATGAGCGCCACCGTTTCTCCTCCTCAGTCGACTAGGGCAGGGCGATGACGCAGCGAATCAGGGCCACCGGCTCGGGGAACAAACCGCACCGGTAACACGACGCGGCGCCGACCACGTCCCGTGGCTTCAGCTCGAGGCGTTGATGGGAGTGCCGTGGAAGCAGCCCACTGTATACGGATATTCCAAGGTCGCGTCATAGTGATAGATGACCGTCGCTTTCCCATTCCAGAGGACGCGCGAGATGCGCCCGTGACAGGCGTCCAGATCGGTGTTGGTGAGCAGGCTGCCATTCTTGTTGCGCTCCACGTAGATCCCGTACCCGTCCAGAGCGTAACCCACCAGGGTGGATCTTCCCACCGCCTGATCGAGAAGGCACGATGGGACCTCATGATGATGCAGTTCATCATCCATATCCGGATGCTCGCCGCAGCTGTCCAGAATCTCGTTCGCTCCCGCGTCTCTCCCCTCGCCATCCAGCGCATTGAAGAGAACCACCCCGTCATTGAGGATCCCGATGGCGCCTCCCGGGGTGCAGGACGGTGAGGCTGCGGCGACTGGGTTCAGGCGCAGCGACCAGTTGATCGTTTGCGGCTCAATCCGGTTGGGATTGCGGTCATACGCGTAGGCGGGATCGCTGGTAGCGATCGGGAACACGCCGGTGGTGTGGTCGATGGGCAGGTCGTTGCCGACGATGATCCGGCTCCCATTCGACTCGGAGACCGCATAGCGGGCGCTGGGCCAGCTGACCGAACCCTCCACGGCAAGCTTGGTAAGCGAATCCCCGATGTGGCTGGTCGTGTTGATCAAAGGTCCGTCCACTTGGGCGCCCCCCGTCGACGGGAAGTGGGTGATGCACGCGTCCACATAACCGACCTTGGGAGTGGTCGACACATAGCCGTCACCGAGGGGAATTGCCGCCGGGTTGACCGGTCCCGACGAGGTCACGCTGGTCGCATACGCAGGCGTGCTGGTCGGGCTCGCAGTGGGACTGGAACTGGAGCTTGGCTGGCTGGCTGGGCTGCAACTTGAGAGGGCAATGGCGAGTCCGCACAGCATTAGCAACTGGGGGCCCCGCGGAATCCGAACTCGCGTGCCCAAATACCTCCCCCCNNGGCGAGCTCACTGTAGCAACGCCCTCAGGTTCTCTCCTGGCGAGTGACCAACGAGGGCTAGCGGCAACGCTCCGGATGACGGGAGGTGGGCGGACGAAGCCTCACCGCGCTCGGTCTGGTTCCTGACCCCATGCCGGCCAGCCAGCATGGCTGGTTGAGGGAGAATGCAGCGACTGGGGGACACGCACCCCCGGCCCCCCGTTGCCCACCTCCTTGGTACTGTGGACTGTGTGCGCAGCCAAGCGAGAAAGGGGTCTTCCCAGGGCGGTTGGCCCTTCCCCAGACGTCATCGATCCGAAGAGAGAGCCCTTGCCTGGGTCTAGTCGACACGGGCCAATCGATCCGGTGCCAAAGACGATCCCGGCGCGGAGACGAGCCGCTCGGGGATGGCGCCGGCCTGCCCCCCGGCACCGAGTATCAGGCGGCTTCTTCCGCCCCCAGCCGTGGCTGCAGAGTGCTCGTGACCTGCCCCATCCCTCGGTCGGCGTCGCCGCCGCGGTCCTGGTTGCCGCGGTCGGCATCTGGACGGCGGTTGCCCTCCTCTTGGCCGGCAGCCAGCCGACCCTGCCCAGTTCCCACTCTGTTCTGGTCTCGGTTCAGCCATCCCACGGACAAACGGCCACAGGTCAAGGTCATCTCATCTGGTATCGCTCAGGGGGGTTGCTGGTGGTCGTCTTGGAGGTGAAGAACCTCCCGCCGCGAACCAGCGTGAACGCCCTGCTGGTGCCCAGCGGGAGTTGCTCCGGGACACAATCGACGGGCACCAGACTGATCGAGACCGTCCGCACCAACGGGCACGGACTCGCCGTCTTCAACGAAGAGCTCCTCGATGTCTCCAACCTGAGATTCGCGGCATGGTCGATCTGGGTGGAAGGCAAGTCCCACACTGGCCCACCCACGGCCTGCGGGGTCATAAGTCTGCCCAGCGGCTCCCTGAACGGCTCGTGACCCGCCACCGGGATCTGCTTCTGCTCGCCACCGTTTTGGCAAGCGCTCTCGGGCTCGCTGGTTGTTCTGCCGCGGGCGTGCCGGCACCCGCCAAGCCAGCTCCCACGGCGATCGCCGGATGCACCCCAGCAAGCGCTCGGCTGCGGGTCACTGTGGATGCCAACAACTCGTTTCGGTTCGTGCCGGCGGACGTTTGCTTGCGGGTCGGTGGCACGGTGACCTGGACCAATACGACCCAGGGCGTGGACCACACCAGCACCGACGAGCCCAGCTTGGCGGCGAGTGCAAGTGATGCAACCATCCCCAAGGGTGGTCATGGCTGGAACCTCCGCCTGCCCGTAGGGCATTCAGCTCACCTGACCTTCAAGCAGGCCGGGATCTACCACTACTTCTGCATTCCCCACGAGACCTTGGGGATGGTCGGGGTGGTGGACGTCGTCGGCTAGGAGGGCTTGAGCCAGGCACCCAGAGTCCGCACCCGGCGCCGGGACGCCGGCGGGACCTGCGGTCGATCGGCGCGGAGGCAAGTGGGTCAGAGAAGCTCGCTTCGGTGCCGCCAGCTGAGTGGCCGCGACTAGCCCCAGGAGGAGCCGCGGGGAACCGTCAAGATGGACGGATGGACGGCGAACTTCCCCTCGAGCCCGCGGCGCCGCCAGTGAGCGGATCCGCACCGATAACTGACGCGGGTCCGCTCGCCGCACGTCTTCGGCCCCAGCGCTGGCAGGAGGTCCTGGGTCAGGCCGAGCTGGTCGGCGAGCGAGGCGCCTTGCAAGCCGCGTTGGAGGGAAGCACGCTGCCGTCGGTGGTTTTGGTTGGGCCCCCGGGCAGCGGCAAGACCACGATCGCCCAGCTCCTGGCTGCAGCCCAATCGGCCCACCTGATCGCCCTCTCGGCGGTGAGCGCCGGGGTCGGCGAGGTCAGGGCGGCAGTGGCCGAGGCCCGCACCCGGCAGAAGATCAACCAGCGCACCGTTCTCTTCCTGGATGAGATCCACCACTTCAGTCGTACCCAGCAGGACGCTCTGCTGCCCCACGTTGAGAGCGGCCTCCTCACCCTGATCGGAGCCACCACCGAGAATCCCAGCTTCCAACTTTCCGGAGCGCTCCTGTCGCGGGTCCAGGTGTTCGAGCTGGAGCCACTCACCAGGGAGGCCCTCTCCGAACTCCTGGATCGAGCCCTCATCGACCGGGAGCTGGGACTGGGAGAGCGCCAGCTCCGATTGACCCAGGGGGCTCGGCAGCTCCTTGTCGCTCGTTCCGGCGGCGACGCCCGGATCATGCTCAACGCCCTGGAGCAGGCGGCGGGTGGCGCCCCTGACGGGTCCGAGATCGCGGAGGCGGCGGCGCTGCGCGCGCTGAGCAGCCCGGTGCTGCGCCACGATCGGGCCGGCGACTTCCACTACCAGCTGCTGAGCGCCTTCATCAAGTCGCTGCGCGGTAGCGACCCGGATGCCGCCGTCTACTGGTTGGCCCGGCTCCTGGAAGCGGGGGAAGACCCGACCGTCCCGGCCCGGCGGATGGTGATCCTAGCCGCGGAGGATGTGGGACTGGCTCAGCCCCGAGCCCTGGAGTTGGCGGTCGCTGCCCACGCCGCGGTGCGGGTGGTGGGAATGCCTGAGGGTCGGCTGCCGCTGGCGGAGGCGGCCATCTTCCTGGCACTGGCGCCCAAGAGCAACAGCGTCTATACCGCCTATGGCGCAGCCGCCGAGGACGTCCGCTCCCAGCTGCACCTCCCCGTCCCTCTCCATCTACGCAATGCGGTGACCGGCCGCGACCGGCAGAAGGGCTACGGCGAGGGTTATCAGTACGCCCACGACGATCCCCAGGGAATGGTCAGCCACGAGCACCTGCCCGAGGAGTTGCTGGGACGGAAGTACTACCGGCCCTCGGCCCACGGCGAGGAGGAGATGCTCGAGAAGAGATTGGCAGAGATCCGCCAGCGCCGGCAGAGCTAGCCGGGGCGGGAGTCCTCTAGGAGTTGTCCGCGGACGCCTCCGAGTCAGCCGACGGTTCGCCCTCGGCCTCGGTCTCGGCACCCTCCTCAGGCTCGGCGGTGGGCTCCTCCTCCTGGACTCGAGGAGCCGCGATCTTGGCGATAACCTCCTCGGGGTCGATGGTGCCAGTCAACTCCACGCCTTCAGGAAGAGCGATCTCGGAGAGCCGGATCGCGTCGTCGATCTCAGCCAGCCCGGAAACGTCGATGTCGATCTCCCCGGGGATAGCGTTAGGCAGACAGCTCACTTCCAGCTGGTGCACCAGATGAAGCAGCTCGCCGGCATTGAAGCGGGTCGCCGGAGCCTCGCCGACCAGCACCACCGGCACCTGGACGTTGAGCTTCTCCAGGAGGTTGACCTGGAAGAAGTCGACGTGGACGGGCTCCGACGTGCGTGGATTGATCTGCAGTTCCCGAATCAGCACGGGACGGGCGGCCCGCTCTCCCTCGATCTTGAGTTGGAGAAGGTGGCTCCGGCCGGCGCGGTGGAACATCTTGGTAAAGTCCTTACCCGGGATCTCCACCGTCAGGGGCTTGACGGAGTGGCCATAGACGACCCCGGGCACGAGGCCCTGGCGACGGAGCTCGGAGAGGTGCCGCCCCACGGTCGTGCGCGGCATCGCCTCAAGCGTGAAATCCATGAGCCTCCACCAGCGCTTGCTGGCCCTGGAGCCGACCTCCCCGGAGATCGGCTAAAGCCGCCGGATCGTACCAAATCCCGGCGTCAGCGGGCCCCGGCGCCTACCTTCTCCAAACCGAAGCGACGCTCGACGTATTCCACGATCGCTCGAATGCTGGTTCCCGGGGTGAAGACCTCGTCCACCCCGAGCGCTTTGAGCTGGACCGCGTCGTCGGGAGGCACGATCCCGCCTCCGAAAACCACGATGTCCGCGCCACCCCGCTCGCGGAGCAGGCGCAGCACCTCAGGGAAGAGGGTCATGTGGGCACCGGAGAGAAGGGAGATGCCGATCCCGTCGACGTCCTCCTGCACCGCTGCCTCGACCACCTGGGCGGGAGTCTGGTGGAGCCCGGTGTAGATCACCTCCACCCCGGCGTCCCGCAAAGCTCGAGAGATCACCTTGATACCTCGGTCGTGACCGTCAAGGCCCACCTTGGCGGTCAAGATCCGCACTGGTCGTGCGCTCATGGCCCCAGTCTAGCCCACCGCACATGTCACTTCCCTTAGTAATTGTGTTGTAGTAGTGCTACATTTTCCCCGGGTGAGTCCAAAACAGGACACGTCTGGCGGCAAGCCAGGGTCGGGTTCTCCTCGACTCGGCTTAGGGATTGGTGCCTGAGTTGACCGCACGCTGATGGCCCGTTTCGTGGTCACCGCCACTGGCCAAGTGCTCTCACAGGATGACTGCAGCCGTGGCCCGCGTACGCGCGCGGCGACGCGTTGACGACTATGTTCAGACTGAACTGCTTAGCCGGGTGGCGAGAACTATCTCTCGCAGCCAACGGTTCCGCGAAACCATCTTGCTGGTGAGACGTCGGGCGTGAGCAATCTCCAGGTAATCATGTGCAGAACTTGGCGACAGACCAGGTAAACGCCAATGTCGCGTCCTTGCCCGACGACGACAATCACCACGCGGCGATAATCGACTCGACTACGGCTCCAGACGGTTCAGGTCACGGGGGAAAAGCGTCACCTGTCGCACGTTCGAAGCTCCAGCCAAACGGGCCACCAGCCGCTCCAACCCCATGGCGAACCCGCCATGAGGCGGCATCCCGTAGCGAAAGGCCTGCAGGTAGCTCTGAAAGGGGGCCACGTCTTGACCTTCGAGCGCCTCGAGGTAGTCCTGGTAGCGGTGCAGGCGCTGCCCACCAGTGACTATCTCCAAGCCGCGAAAGAGAAGATCGAAGCTGTTGGAGAACTCCGGGCGGTCGGGATCGGGGTGGGTATAGAAGGGCCGCTTGACCATGGGATAGCCCACCACAAAGAGCAAGTCGGAGGCGAACTCGCGCTCGGCCCACTTCCCAAGAAAGCGCTCGTGAGCGGGGGCTAAGTCACTCTCGCCCACCACCTTCTCACCGGTTTCGTTTTCGAGCAGCTCCTGGGCGGCCATGAAGTCGATGCTCGGTATCTTGGCAGGTACTTTCGGCACCTTTAAGTCGAGTTCATCGACGGCGGCGGCGGCCCGCTCGACGCCGGCGGCGAACATGGCCGCTAGGACCTCTCCCACGAGATCCATTACCTCGCGGTGGTCGCTGATGAAACCGAGCTCCGCGTCGAGGGAGAAGTACTCGGCCAGATGACGGCCGGTGTCGTGCGGTTCGGCTCGAAATACGGTCGCAGTCTCATAGACGCGTTCGTAAACCCCCACCATCGTCTGCTTGTAGAACTGCGGACTCTGGGCCAGGAATGCCCGTCGGCCGAAGTAGTCAACGGGAAAGACGTTGGCACCACTCTCGGTGGCCGACGCCACCAGCTTGGGGGTCTGGATCTCCACGAATTTCCGCTCCTCGAGGGCGGAGCGGAAACCCCAGACAGCCGCGGCCGCCACTCTTCCCAGGGCCCGTTGGTGGGGGTGGCGCCAGCCGAGAGCGGCATGGTCCAGAAAGGTCGGCAACTGGACATCGAGCTGGGGGCGACGCAGCTCGAAGGGGAGCGGTCCCTGGGGCTGGCTGACCACGGTGAACTGGGGGTCGTGCAGTTCCAATCCAGCGGGAGCCTGGGGCACCGCCGCCACCTCACCTTCGACTCGGAGCACTGTTTCCGGAGCCCAGGAAGCCAGCGCCGCGCGCACGTCCGGGTCGGTCACAACCACCTGACTCATCCCTCGGCCATCCCGCACCAGCGCGAAACTCACCTGGGCTAAGCGGCGCTGGTGGTGGAGCCAACCCGCCAGTTCGACCCGCTGGCCGACGAACCCGCCAAGATCGACCGACCAGACCCGGCTCACGTGGCACCTCCGCTCGGGAAGCCCTAGGAGTGCGGGCGGGAGGGGACCCGCGGTGCCACCGCACTTCGCTCCGGCTCGGGCCGGGGCCTTGAGGCCACTAACGGAGGCTAGTCGGCGAGGCTTAGTTGGCCAGGGCCTTTGTTCCTCGCAGCTCGAGAGGGTCGTTCACGAGGGTCCGGGTCCACCCTTCCAGCTACCGGTGGCTCTCTTGGTCCGGGTTGGCTCGCTACTCGTCTCTGTCTGCGCCGTTGTCCCAGAAGATAGCGAAAAACGGCTGGTCGGGCAAGCTGCTCTCTGCCAAGGCGCCAATATTCAGAAGATGGAGCTGCCCACCATCTCCGATGCCGAGCTGCGCAGCCGCGCCCGCGGTCTGCTCCTCGGCATCGCCTGCGGAGAGGCAGCGACCGGGGCCCTCAGTCTCACCCACATGGTCCTTGAGTTGGGTGAATCGCTGGTTGCCCGAGGTGAGATCGAACCCGAGTTGCTGCTGGAGCGCTGGATCCGACTGGATCCCGCCTGGCGGCCCCGAGGCGGATCGATCACGGGCCAGGCGCTCAGGCTCTATGAGGAGGGTTTCCCAGCCCAGGGACTGGCCGAGGCCACCGCCCGAGTGGTCCCGGACCGAAGCGGGGATGGGCCTCTGGTAAGGGTCCTGCCCATCGCCATCGCCGCCCGTCGGGATGGCGCCAGGCTCAAGCGCTGGGCGAATCAGGGCGCCTCTGTGACCCACAGCGACCTCACCTCGCGGATGGCTGCCGTGGGCAGCTGTCTTCTCGCTCGCGATCTGCTCACCAGAGGGCTGGATGAGAGCCTGGCCCGGGTCGGCCAGGCGCTTCGCGAGGAGGCGCCGCTCCGCCTTGCCGGGGTCCTGCGTCACCCCACCCGGGGCGACACACCAGAGTTGGGCGACGACGCCGTGGCGGTTCTCAGTCAGGCCACCTATGCACTCTCAGAGTCCCGCAATCTTGAAGGCGTTCTCCAGGAGGTTGAGAATCAGGAGGGTTCTAACCACGGTTCACTGCCCCTGGCTGGCGGTCTGGCCGGGGCTTCCTTCGGCTTCGATCCCTCATCCCCGCGGCTGGCCAAAGTGGACATCGCACTTCGCCAGCGTCTCGAGCAACTGGCAGACCGGCTGGTCGACTTCGAAGCCGGGGTGCATGCCTCGCCGGTAGCCCCGGGTGGCGCCACCCCCGGTCCGGACTGAGGCGAGGATGGCGCGCAGCGAGCTCTTCGTGGACGGGACCAATGTCTCCTGGGCTTGGCCCCGCACGCGCAGCCTGCTACTTCGCAAGGACCACGGTGGGGCGCAGCGGCTCTTGGTCGTAACGGCCGCCCAATCCGCCCTGAGGACGAGTTATCAGCAGCTCACCTTCGTGTTCGATGGGCCGCCCCCGGCAACCGGGCCCTCGAGCTCGGCTGGCGTCAGGGTTCTTTACCCTGACCCGGGACAGAGCGCCGACGAGAGAATCGTCGAGTTGGTCGCCCAGGCGGTGCACGGCGGGGTGAGCGCTGTGGTGGCGACCAGTGACCGCGGTCTTCGCGACCTGGTCCGCAAGGAGGGCGGCACCAGCATGGGCGGCCAAGCTCTGCTCCAGAAGATGGATCCCCGAGGGAGTCTGGCCGGGCCCCGGGAAGCGCCTCTTGGAGATGTCGACGCTGCCGAGAAACCGGGGCCTTCCAGTCAGGACACCGAGAGCTGGTTGGAACGCTTCTCGGGGCATAGGCGCCCCAAGAACTAGCCAGCGGCTAGAAGACGGCGGGCTCCCGGTAGGCGCCGAAGACATCGGTCAGGGCGGCGGTGATCTCACCTTCAGTGCAGAGAGCCTTGACGGCTCCGATGATCGGAGGCATCAGGTTGTCCTTGCCCCGGGCGGCCAAGCGGAGCTCCTCCAGGCGCTGCTGGGCCGCCCCGCCATCCCGGCTGGAGCGCACCTTGGCCAGACGAGCGATCTGCTCTGCCTCCACCGCCTGGTTGAGATGGAGCAAAGGCGGCGCCTGGTCGTCGTCGGAGGTGAAGGCATTGACTCCGACCACGACCCGCTCGCCGCGGTCGAGCTGCTGTTGGTAGTGAAAGGCGGCGTCAGCGATCTCGCTCTGGAAGAAGCCGGACTCGATGCAGGCGAGCACCCCACCCCGGGCGTCGATCTCAGTGAAGTAGGCCTCGGCTTCCAGCTCCATCCGGTTGGTCAGGTCCTCCACGAAGAACGAGCCCCCCAAGGGGTCGATGGTGGCGGTGACACCCGTCTCGAAGGCGATGATCTGCTGGGTCCGGAGTGCGATCTGGGCGGCCTTGGCGGTGGGCAGGGCGAGCACCTCGTCCATGGCGTTGGTGTGGAGTGACTGGGTCCCCCCCAGGACCGCGGCGAGCGCCTCCAGGGCGGTCCTGGCCACGTTGTTCTCGACCTGTTGGGCGGTCAGCGAGCAGCCCGCCGTCTGGGTGTGAAAGCGGAGCAGCCAGGAGCGCTCGTCCCGGGCTCCGTAGGTATCCCGCATCCGCTTGGCCCAGATCCGTCGGGCGGCCCGGTACTTGGCCACCTCCTCGAAGAAGTCGACGTGGCTGTTGAAGAAGAAGCTCAGCTGGGGGGCGAAGTCGTCCACGTCGAGACCAGCCTCGATGCCCGCCTCGACGTAGGCGAAGCCGTCGGCGAGAGTAAAGGCCAGTTCCTGAATCGCCGTCGACCCCGCTTCCCGGATGTGATACCCGGAGATGGAAACGGGGTGCCACTTGGGGACCTGGCGAGCACAGAAGCTGATCACGTCGGTGACCAGGCGCAGGCTGGGCTGAGGCGGAAAGATGTACTCCTTCTGGGCGATGTACTCCTTGAGGATGTCGTTCTGCAGGGT
>PLDE01000100.1 GCA_003135035.1 Candidatus Dormiibacterota bacterium
CGGCACAGCTCGCTGGCGGTCCGGGTGGTCGACGACACCTTCGAAGTAGCTCAGATGGCCGGCTGGATCGGCACCTTAGAGGCGGGCCAGCGCGCGCGGCGACTGCAAACTCGGGCTGCCTACGGCTTCATCTAGCCCCCCGGGGTCGTCGGCGATCTAGCGGCGGGGCTGGCCGCCCTGGTGCGGGCAAGCAAAGCCTCGGATCGCTCCCGGGTGAGCTCCCCCGATCTGCCTCTGGCCCTGGCCCTGGGAGGCACCGACGCCTCTCCCCGGCTCAAACTGCCCACCTCGGCATGGTCCTTGCTGGAAGAGGTCTTCGCCCGACGCAACGCGGCGGCTCCCTGGTATGCCGGTATGGCTGTGATCGTGCCGAATCGGCGCTCTCAGAAGTCACTGAGAGGATTTGCCGAGCGAGCTCAGCTGGAACGAGACTGGGCCCACGGCTTGCTCACCAGAGGTTCGCGCCGCGTGGGTGCCGCTCGACTGGCCGCCGGTGCGATCGCCTTTCGGCCCAACCCGGCGGCGCCCGGGGCTACCGCCGCCCGCGAAGAGGCTGAGATCGCCCGCCTGCTCAGCCGGCTGCTGCCGCAGTTGCCGGCCGGAACTGGCGCGCCGCCGGGCCGGGTGAACGATCCGGCTTCGCCGGGGAACGCAAGTGGGCCAGATCGGGGGCTGACCGAAGCCACCCTGGTTGCCGCCTCGGCCGTCGCCGCCGCCCTCGATCGCTGGCAGGAGCGACGGGCGAGGTGAGTACCCGGCCCCAGCTAGGCCCGGTGCCGACCTCGACGCTGGTGCTCGGAGCCGCCGCCCAGACCGGGTTCTCCTATCTCAGTTTCCGAGACCCAAGGTGCTTCTGGGCAGTTATGACAGTTGGTCTCAGCGCCTGCGGAGTGCCGGGCTTCCGCCGTCTTCGTCAGCGCCCGGCCCGAACCTCGGGTCGCTGGCTCGGTGTGGGGCTGGTCACCGGGCTGGTGGGGTACGGGATCACCGTCGCCGGGGCGATCGTGATCGGCCGGCTGGCGATTGGGCGGCGCTCTCTGAAGCAATTGGAGCAGTGCTCGCAAGGTGTGAGCCGTCCTCTGGCCGCCATGCTGGTGATTCCGGCCGGGATTGGCGAGGAGATTTTCTGGCGCGAGTCGGTCCTCGGTCGCCAACTCGAGGCCGGACATTCCCAGCTCGGCTCCCTGCTGGGAGCGACTTTGGCCTACGCGGCCGTCCAGGCCGGGTCCCTGCAGCCGCTTCCGCCCCTGGGGGCGCTGCTCTTGGGCGCCGGAGCGGGCTGGCTCCGGATCAGGAGCGGCTCGATTTGGCCTGCCGTTGTTGCCCACCTTGCCTACAGCGAGCTCTGCCTGGTTGCCCCCGGACTCCCCGCAGCTGGTCCACGGAGCCCAGAGAAGTCAAACTAGACGACACAAACGTCACGGTCCCGTAGCTTGGAGTCGGGCCGAGCACTGCCAATATCGCGTTGTGGCGGCGACCATGCGCGAGACGACCTTACCGGCGACTTCGATCGGTGAGAAGCCCGTTCCGTCGCCGCGTGCCCGCCGCAAGCCTCGGCCCCGGGCCAAGCAGGGTCCGGAGACGCTGGAGCTGGCGATCCGTGATCTGCTCCGCCCGGGCGCCCTGCGGATCACCGCCGAACCCCTAAGCCGTCTCCGCGACGACAGCATCCTCGCCTACGAGGTTCGCTGGCGGGTACCCCGGATCGATATCGCTCCATCGGTGCCCGAGATCTGGGAGGCTGCCCGGGAGGTCGACCTGGTCAACACCTTGGACGACACCCTGCTCCGGGCTGAGCTGGAGGTCGCGCGTCAGCTCAGCCCAGGCGCGGTGCTCTTCGAGATGCATCCCTGGCGGCGCCGGCGGCGGGGCCTGGTAGCTGGTCTGCTTCGTGAGGTGCGGGCCACCGGCCTTGATCCGTCGCAGATCGTCTGGCAGTTGGTGGACCAGGCCGACGAGCAGGACCGGCTGGACACCGGGCCCATGTTCGGACTCGCCGCCCAACTGCACGAACGGGGCTTCCGGGTGGGACTGTCCCAGCTGGGTGCGGTGAGGACGCAGCTGGCGGCGATTGGCAAGATCGAGCCCGACATCATTCAGATGGACCCCGTTCTCATCGACGGGATCGACGTCGACCGGGGCCAGCGAGCGGTGGTCTCGGCCATGGTGGGGCTGGCGGCGCACATGGATTCGCGACTCGTCGCCAGCGGCATCTCGTCCCTGGCCGAGCAGAATGTTCTCATCGACCTCGGCGTCGAGTTCGGCCAGGGTCCACTTTTGGGCGAGCCCCGAACTGTCGCCGGCGAGGGCGCTGAGGAGATCGAGTTGCCCACCCCCCTGCAGCTGCTCTCCCTGGACGATCGACCGAGCCTCCAACTGGTGACCGATACGGTGCAGACGGTTCCCGAGGCATCCCCCGAGGTCAGCTACGGGGCGGTCGACTCGTATCACCTGGGCATGGCCGAGATGCTCAGCCAGGCGGCCCGGGGATTTCAGAGCGAGAACGACCCCAATGCCATCTTGGAGCTGGCCGCCGACTACCTGGAGCGGGTGGTTCCCAGCGACGGGCTCTCCATCTACGCGGCCGACTGGGACTCGGGGCGCTTCCGGCCTATCCTCGCTCGCTCCGTCAAGGACCCCACCTACGCCGGGGCGGGGATGGACCACTCCTTCTCGCTGGGGACCGGCCTCACCGGCTGGGCCTTCGACCTGGGATCGCCGCAGCGGGTCAATGACGCCGACGCCCACCCGGCCGCCGGCCACGTCCCGGGGACGACCACCGAGGACGAGTCGATGCTGCTGATCCCCTTGGTATCGGGTGATTACCGCTTGGGCATGCTCAACATGGTCCGCTTCCGCAAGGACGGCTTCCTCGCCTACGACCTCACCATCGCCGGTCTGGTGGCGCACATGGCCGCCGCCGCCTGGCGCAGCGTGCAGCTCTATGCCGAGCAGGTCCAGTACGCCATCACCGACTCGCTCACCGGGCTGCTCAACACCCGCTGGCTGCGGGACGCCTCCGGTCGGGAGCTGGCGATGGCCGAGCGCAGCGAGACTCCGCTGGCCATCCTGATGATCGACCTCGACAACTTCAAGCATGTCAACGACAGCTGCGGACATGCCGCCGGGGACGCCATCCTTCGCAGCGTGGGCAGGACCATGCAGAAGTGTGTCCGGGCCGAGGACGCCGCCGTCCGCTACGGCGGCGAGGAGTTCGTCTTGATCCTCCGTGGCTGCGACCTTCCGGCCGCCCGGCGCATCTCCAAGGAGATCCGGCGCGGCTTGAGCGAGATCCCCCTGCCCCCCCAGAGCACCGTGCCCCGGGTCACCGCGTCGATCGGAGTTGCCCTTTTCCCCAAGCACGGGCGCACCATCGGCCAGCTCCTAGGCATCGCCGACGCGGCCATGTACAGCGCCAAGCGCCGGGGTCGCGACCGGGTGGCTGTCGGCCGCTGATCTGGGGCGCGGCTAGTCGCCTTCGGGAGCAGGCCGCGACCGTCCGCCGACCTCGCGCTGGACCGCCCGAATGACGGTGAGCAGCGCCTCCAGTTCATCGTTGTCGAAGTGCTCGACCAGGTGGCGCACCTTCCGGCGCCGGAAGCCGCACGCCTCCTCGGCTGCCGCTCGGCCCCGACTCGACAGGGCCGCGTGCACCACCCGGCGGTCGTCGAGGTCGCGGCGGCGTACCGCCAGGCCGTGCTCTTCGAGCCGGTCCAGCGCGGAACTCACCGACGGCGGGCTGATCTCGAGAACCTCGGCCAGGCGCCCGACCGTGGCCGGGCCATGCTCCTGAAGCACCATGAGTAGGTGCATCTGGGCCACCGAGAGGTCGCGGCGGGCCCATCTCGCCCCGGGACCCTGGCGCCAGTGGTGGGCGAGCAGGTCCTCCAGGCTGGTTAGGGCCTGCTCCTGGAGCCGCTGGAGATCGGAGACCGGGGCGCTCGTGCTGGTGGTCATGGCCGTCTAACTCAGCCGGCCGAGACCAGCTCTTCCTGGGCCGGTTCGGGCTCGTTGCCGGTCGGCGGCGGAGTGGGCGCCTGGTCGTGGTGGGTAGTGCGCAGGGGAATCTCCCGCAGGCACAGTGTTGCCACCACGGCCACGATCGCCACCACCAGTCCAATCCAGAAGGAGCCGGCGATGGCCTGGGCGAGGGCGGCTTCGTAGGTGGTTGCCTGATCGGCGCTGGTTACGGCGTAGGAGAGTTTGCCCAGCAGAATGGGTGGAGTCGCTGTGCTTAATAGATTCGCCTGGAACGATGCGCAATTGGGATTTGGGGTTTCGGATTTGACATCCCATGAGACTGGGATGGCGACGCGCCAAGGGATTGGCTGGGCATTGGCGATCCAGCGAACTTTTTCGGCGAGGGGGCCGGGGGATTCGTCGAGGAAGGCGAAGGTGGCCATGGAGAGGAAGATGTCGTCGGCGATGCGGGGATAGTCGGGGGCTGGGGCGCGGAACCAGAGGAGAGCGAGTCTTGGGCCGGCTTTGAGGCAGAAGAATCGGCCTAGCCATTGCGCGCCGTCGACATTCCAAGATCCGAGGACATCGCCGATGTGTCCGCCCAGGGTTTCGGCGCGCTTGATGGAGATTGGGGTGATCCGATGGGCGGGGAGCCAGAGGTTGAGCCAATCGGCGGGGTCGATTTCGGCGTCCAGCCATTGGGTGAAGATTTCCAGATCGCACGGGGGATCGGGGCGATTGAGGAGGGCGAGGGAGGTCATTGGGCCGTTGGGTTTGGGCTCTTCGTTT
>PLDE01000189.1 GCA_003135035.1 Candidatus Dormiibacterota bacterium
GGACGCACTCCGCTCACTCTGGCGCCCTTTGAGGACGAGGAGAAGTAACCGACCGTACCGCCTGCCGGAAGCCCCCCTCGGCGTAGTGGGCGCTGAAGAACCCCGGGCACGCCGGCGAGAGCAGGACTGTCTCCCCGGACTTGGCCAGCTCGGTGGCGAGCTCGACCGCCTCCTGCAGCTTCTCGACCCGGCGAATCAGCATCTGGTGGCCGCCGGCAGTCACCTCGACGGCCAGCCGCTCGGAGCCAGCGCCGGGGAGCAGCACCAGCATCCTCACCGGTCCCCCGACTAGCTCGGCCAGCTCGCTGAAGTCGATGCCCTTGTCGTCGCCGCCGGCGATCAGGATGCAAGTTCGTCGCAAGCCGCGAACAGCCGCCACGGTCGACTGCGGCGTGGTGCTGGACAGGTCGTCGACATAGTCAACCTCGCCATGCTGGCGAACCAGCTCGGTACGGTGCCGGAGCGGCCGGAAGCCCTCGAGCGTCTGGGCCGCCTGGTCGAGCCGGCCCGGATCGGGGGGAGCTAGTGCTGCCAGCACGGTGAGGGCGGCCCGGACATTGCTCAAGTTGTGCGGACCGACCAGGGGAACTCTCTTGGTCGCCATCACCGTGTGCAGGCTTCCCTGCCAGCGCAGTCGCAGCATGCCCTCCTCCTCGAAGGCGCCGTCCAGGCCGTCGAGGCGATCCTGGCTAGCGGCGAAGCGGAGCTGACGGATTCCCGAACTGAGCTCAGCGCCGGCCAAGCTCAGGGGGTCGTCGCCGTTGCGGACGGCCATTTCGCAGCCAGGAAGTTCGAAGATGCGCCGCTTCGTGGCCAGGTAGCCCACCAGACCCTGGTGCTCATCGAGATGGTTGGGGGTGACGTTGGTCAGGCAGCCGACTCGAGGCGCCCGCTCCAACTGGAGCAGCTGGCGGTTGCTGATCTCGAGGACCAAGCAGCCCTGGCCGTCGTCCTGGGCTACCTCTTTCAGAGCCTGGCGGTCGCGGCGGTCATTGCCCGCCAACCAGACGCGGGGATAGCGATCAGTCTGACTGAGCAGAGCGGCCACCAACGCGCTGGTGGTGGACTTGCCATGGGTTCCGGTGATCCCCACCACCTCACCTTGAGCCAGATCGAGATAGGCCTGGATCAGCGAGTAGAAGGGATGTCCTCCGTCTTTCAATGCCTGTAGAGGGGCGTTGGCCGGTGACAGAAACCAGGCTTGGGTGGGGATGATCAGGGCCGAGGTCTCCACTCCTAGCAGGTACTCGCCGGCCAGTTGCAGGGAACTCAACCCGCTGAGCAGCTCCTCCAGCCGCCGGCTGCGCTCCTCGGGGTTGAGCCCGGCATGAGCCAGGTGGTGGGAACGGCGCAGGCTCTCCAGGTCTGGTTGCTGGTCGTGCCCGACGAGATTTGTGAACCCCGCCGCCAGGAGGTAGCGAGCCATCTCTCCCCCTTCAACGCTGGCCACCCCGACCAAGTCGATCCGGCTCTGGCGCAGCTCCGCTAGGGCGGCGGGCACTCGCAGGGTCGGGCGCCGCAAGGGAGAGGCGGACGCAGTCGCCGCGGAGGGACCGTGGAACTCCATCCGGGCTAGGTTAGCGTGGGGAGGCGACCGCTCCCGGGACGCGACGGACGGTGACCACCTGATAGCGCTCCCGGAAGTCGCGGAGCCGCTCGCGGCGGACCTCGTTGCACTCGCTGCAGGCGTGGATGACGTCGTCGTGCGCCAGGTAGAGAGCGACGTGGCTGGTCCGCTTGGGACCACGGTGGACTGCGCAGATCAGGTCCGCATCGCGAAGCGCGGCCAGCCGTACTCGTTCACCGACCGTCCGCTGGGCCCGGCTGTTGCGGGGCAGGAGCACTCCAGCTTTCAGGTAGGCACGCCAGCTCAGGCCCGAGCAGTCGATCCCCTGGCCGCCGGTCCCGCCGAAGACATAGGGGCGACCAAGCAGGTCGAGGGCTGCCTGCCGAACGACCAGGGGATCCCAGCCCGAACTGGGGATGGCGGCCACCCCGGGAGCTGGCTGCGGCAGGGCGGGTCCCCAGCCGTAGTCAGCCCCTTGCGAGACCCAGCCAACAGCCTCGCCGGGGGCTTTGACCAGGTACTGGCCATCCCGGACGGCGAGCAGTCCGGCGGGGGGGTCTCCGGGAAGCAGCTGGGTGGTGAGCTCCTGTCTCTCCGGGTCCCCGTCGGGCCGGCGTCGCCAGATGTCCAGCGGTGATGCTTCTGGGTAGAGGGCGATCCGCGGGCGGCGGCTGGCGAGCACCAGGAGCCGGCACTTGGCATCGGGCCAGAGCTCGGTCACTCGCCGGCGCAGCTCGACCGCCTGGGCCGCAAGCGCCACAGTTCCCCGGATCCCGTCACTGCTTACCTTGACCTCAATCAGGGCCTCGCCATAGCGACTCGTGGCCTCGCCGCGAAGGCGATCGATCTCGCCTTCCAGCGCCGGTACCAGCCCGCTCTCGCCGGCGATCACCCTGGCGCCGATCCGAAGAGCCGGCGCCAGCCGATTCGGGGCATTGGGGACCTGACCTCGGCCGGATGGAGTTCCAGGGAATGGCCGTCGGAGCAGAGCAGAACCGGACTCAGGGGAAAGCTGGCCAAACGGTAGAGTCGGCGGACCACTTCCACCATCTTCTCCGCCGATGCTGCCTCGCCGACGCCAGCGACCACCATGGCTCGATCGGGGGCGGCCAGCGCCACCTGTCCGTCGCCCAGCTGGGCCAGCCTCTCCAGGAAGGCAGGCACCAGAAGCAGACTGCTGGAGAAGAGGATGTCGTCGGTGAAGAGCCAGCTGCCCTGCTCCGGTTGCGAGGCCAGGACCGAGTCCCAGCGGGTCAAGCGGAGGGTGGTGTTGCGGTCCGCGAGGTCGACCAAGTTCTGTTCCTCGAGACCGCCCGCCTCCGCTTCGGCGCGGGAGACACCGCGCATGGCCTCGCCCGGCAGAGCCTCGGCAACGAACGCGAGCAGTCCCCCAGGGAGCTCTCGAGTCGCCAGTTCGGCGTAGCGACTGAAGCGACGAATGCTGCGCTCATCCCGCACGCACCAGACCAACGCCCCCGGGTCGGGGGCCGGGCCCGTGCGCTCAGGATGCTGCTCCGCCGCGCTCAGCCGCGGTCCGGCGGCGCCGACGAAACGGAGGATATCCTCGGGGACCGACGCCCCGGGGCGTTGCGCTTCGGCGAAGAGAGACTCCAGGGAGAGAGCTACCTGAGCGCGAGCCTTAGTCGCCAGCACCCCGAAGTCGTCCTCGCGAACGAGGAATTCCCAGCCTGGGTAGCGAGCGCGCAGCTGAGTCAGCAGGCGTTCCCGAAATAGCTGGCGGCCGCTGTCCAAGTGCATGACCGGCACTGGCTAATTGGACCTGGAGCGCGAGGCCACATAGTCGACCAGCACATAGTCGCCGAGCCGATCCGGGCTGACGAAGAAGACGCGACCGCGGTTCTGTCGGGTGAGCTGCTTGATGAATTGCACCAGGTACTGATTGCTCTCCAGCATAAAGGTGTTGATCACAATCCCCTCCCTGGTGCAGTGGCGCACCTCCTGGAGAGTCTTCTGAAATGTCTCCGGCAGGGGCGGATACATAAAGACGGCTTGGTTCCCTTCCATGTGGGCAGTGGGTTCGCCATCACTGACGATGATTATCTGCCGATTTCCCGCCCGGTGTCGGTGCAGCAGACGACGCGCCAGCATCAGGCCGTGCTGCATGTTGGTGCCGTAGACATACTCGCTGTAAGAGAGCTGGGCCAACATCGTGGGGCTGATTTCCCGCGCGTAATCCGAAAAGCCGACCACGTAGAGAGTGTCCCGAGGGTACTGAGTGCGGATCAGCGAATTCAACGCCAGCGCCATCTTCTTGGCTGCGTAGAAATAGCCTCGCAAGGGCATGCTCCGGCTCATGTCGAGCATGAGCACGGTGCTGGTCTGCACGCTGCGCTCCGACTCCCATACCTCGAAGTCGTCGACCGCCAGCCGCAGGGGCCGGCTGCCGTCGCTGTGGCGCACGGCATTCATGAGCGTCTTCTCGACATCGAGGTTGAAAGGGTCGCCGAACTGGTACGGCTTGCTGTCATCACCGACTTCGGCTCCGCCCCCCGGGCTTCCCTGGGGGTGGCTGCCGAAGCCGTCCGCGGAGAGGTGCTGGAATATGTCTGCCAACGCCTTCTGGCCGATCTTGCGCACCCCCTGAGGAGTCAGCTCCAGTCGCGCGCCCTCGCGCCGAAGTTGGCCCTTGGCCTCCAGCTCTTTGACCAGCTCCTGGAGCTTGAGGAGGCTGGCTGCGGAGTCCGGGCCTAGGCTTTCAGCCATCTGCTCCAGCAGTTCGGGGGGCAGCTCCTGGCCGGCGTAGGCCTGGCGGATGCCGCGCTCCAGGGAGTCCAGTTGCTGCAGTTCGCCCATCACGTCGAGGGCTCCGGGCAGGTCGAGCTCCTCACCACCGAAGAAGGGGAATCGCGACCCCGAGGGGTTCTGGGGGGAGGTTTGGCCCAGGAGTCGCGAGAGTTGGGCCAACTGCTCTTGGAGTTCCTCATCGCTGAGGGCGGCCCGCATGATCTCCTCGAGCTGCTGGCGGGTCTCCGGGGAGGCCCACTCCAAGAGTGAGTTGAGCTCGGCCATCTGCTGGCGCAACTGCTCTAGGAAGGCCTCCAGGTTGTCCGGGTGGTCGGGGAAGTAGCTACCCCACTTATCCATGAACTCCTCGTACCGCGGAGGTTCGCCGCGCTGGTGCCGCTCCAGCATCTGATTGAGGTCGCTGAGCAGCTGGCGCAGCTGTCCGATGTCCTGCTCCCCCAAGTTCTGGACGGCCTTGCCCAGGTCCTCAAAGTGGCGCTCGATCAGGTTGCGGCGAAGCTCACCGAGGAGCTGCTGGAAGTCCTGCCCCGCCGCTTGGTCCAAGAACTCGTACTCCTGGAGTTGGCGGATGGCTGAGCCAGCCTCCGGGGGTAGCGCGTCGAGCTGGTCCAGGCGACTTTGGGTGAGCTTCTCCAGTAACTGTCGGTGTTCGCTGCCGGCCGCCTGTTGGGCGCGCTCCTCGAGGGTGTTTCGCTCCTTCTGGAGAATCCGGTCGAGGCGCTCTTCGATGTCCTTGAAGAGGCCGTCGAGGTTGTAGCGCTCGAGCTTCTCCTGGCGTTGCTCGCGGAGCTGATCGAGCAGGTCCTCCAGGCCTCGGAGTTGACGCCCCTGGCTGTCCTTGAATCCCTGGCTCAGGAGCCGGCGCAGGGCGGACTCGAAGTCCCAGCCATGGAAGACGTCCTCAGCCAGTCTCGAGAACAGTTCGCCGGAATCAGGCAGTTCCCCGTCCTGACTGCCGTCCCAGCGGCTGTAGCGCTGGCGGACCGCGGCCATTGCCGCTTGCCTAGCTGCCGTAGACGGCGGTGCCGTCGACCACCGTCTTGTTGAGGCGCTTGGAGAGGTGCAGACCCTCCAGGACGAGCTCCAGAGCGGCCGCCACCGACCCCGGCTGCTGGGGCTCGTCGAGGTCGCTGAGAATGCGCTTCATCTCAGGGATGCCGTCGGCCACCTGCAGGTAACGCTCCAGGGGCACCATCTCGCCCACCTCGATGGTGAGTCCTTCCTCGAAGCGGGCCAGGACGGGGGCGAACTCCTGAATCGAGAAGTGGCGCCGGAAGATGTTGGTGCTGGCGCTACGCAGCAGCTTCTGGAGCAGCGCCTGGTCCTCGCCCTCCTCCCAAGTCTCCAGCTCCAGCTTGCCCAGGGTGGAGGCGGCGAGCGCACCGAGGTCGCTCAGCCGGGGCACCGCCTCGGGCTCGGAGAGGGTGATGGCCCGGCGGACGGCGTTGGCGCAGAGGCTTTCGAAGTTGGCGATGGAGAGCCGAACGGATACGCCCGAACGCTGGTTGATCTGGGTGGTCCGCCGGGCCAGCTGGGAGATCTCGGCGACGAGTTCGAGCATGTATTGGGGCACGTGGAGGGGAATTCCCAAGCCCGAGAACTGGTCGCGCTCCTGCTCGATAATCTCGGCTTCGGCCTCCGGGGAGCGTGGGTAGTGGGTGCGGATCTGGGCCCCGAAGCGGTCTTTGAGGGGGGTGATGATCCGACCCCGGTTGGTGTAGTCCTCAGGGTTGGCCGTGGCGACCACCAGCACGTCCAGGGGAAGGCGGACCTGGAAGCCGCGGATCTGGACGTCGCGCTCCTCCATGATGTTGAGCAGTCCCACCTGGATCCGCTCGGCCAGGTCGGGGAGCTCGTTGATGGCGAAGATCCCCCGGTTGACCCGGGGCAGGAGGCCGTAGTGGATGGTCAGCTCATCAGCCAGGTAGCGGCCCTCGGCGACCCGGATGGGGTCGACCTCGCCGATCAGGTCGGCGATCGAGGTGTCTGGGGTGGCCAGCTTCTCGCCGAAGCGATCCTCGCGCCCGATCCAGGTGACCGGGGTCTGGTCACCTAGCTCGGCAACCAGGTCGCGTCCGAAACGGCTGATCGGGGCGTAGGGGTGATCGTGGACCTCACTCCCTCGGACCACCGGAATCTGGTCGTCGAGGAGCTGGCCCATGGCTCGGATCAGACGTGACTTGGCCTGGCCGCGCTCGCCCAGGAAGACGATGTCCTGGCCCGCCAGCAGCGCATTCTCGATCTGGGGCAGAACCGTGTCCTGATACCCGACTAATCCCTGGAAGCGCTCCCGCCCGTGGCGCAGCGCATCGATCAGGTTGTCCCGCAGCTCCTCCCGGACAGAACGCATCCGGTACTCACTGCCCCGCAGCTCACCAAGGGTGCTAGGAAGTGCCATTCAGGCCCTAGCCCCCAGACCACCAGGGCGCACCATTTGCCCACTATAGTCAGGCCTCCCCAAGTGGACCGGAAGTGAGAGCGACCTCCGCAACCGGGGCTTCGATCGTCTCAGTGAGGTGGGCGAACCTCCAAGCTATGAGGTCATGGGCGTGAGTGAACCAGGACCCCTGGCTGGCAACGAGAGCGCTTACGGGCAGCACCGCCAGATGGCCGCCGATCAGGCCGGCTACACGGTGAGGTTCGGCTGGGGTCCGGCCGGGGTGACGACCCTGGCGCCGTATTCAGACGTGGTGGTGGTGGTTGACGTGATCACCTTCTCGACCGCGGTGGCAGTGGCCATCGAGCGGGGCTGTCGCATCTACCCCCACCCCTGGGATCCGCCGAGCGCTCAGGCCCGGGGGCGGGAGTTGGGGGTCCCCGTCGCGGTTAGTCGCTCCGCTGTGTCGGCCGAGGAGCCCTACTCCCTCTCGCCGACCACGCTCAGCCGGGCTCCGGCGGGTATGTCCATCGTGCTGCCCTCACCCAACGGTTCAGCCCTCTCGATGGCCGCCAGTCAGCACCCCGTCCAGGTGGTGGCTGGCTCCTTGCGCAATGCCTTCGCGGTCGCCCGGTTCGCTCGCAAACAGGGCGCGGTCATCTCGGTGATTGCAGCTGGCGAACGCTGGGCCGACGGGGGCATGGATCTGGCCCTGGAGGACATGATCGGAGCCGGCGCGATCATCGACGGCTTGCGCCGCCGCCGTCGTTCGCCAGAGGCAACTGCTGCCGCGGTCGTCTTCCGGCAGGCGCGCACACAGGGGCTGCGGCAAACGCTGCGAGAGTGCGTCTCGGGACGCGAGATGCGCCACCGGGAGTACGGCGACGAACTGGACTGGGCGGCCGCGCTCAACGTGTCCACCCTCGTCCCGGTCCTCCGCGACGGTGCCTTTCAGAGCGTCGAGTGAACAGCAAATCGTCTAGTTTAAGCTGGATGCCGGGGACGCCCCAGAGGAGGTGCGATGACTGACCATGCCCAGGTCCTCAAGGATTTGAGCGCGCCGATCGCCGAACTGCGCCAGGCCATTCCCGAGGTCTGGGCGGGCTACTCCCAAACTCATCGCGCAGCCATGGCGGAGGGCGCGCTCTCCAGCAAGAACAAAGAACTGATCGCGCTGGCCATCTCCATCGTCAAGAGGTGCGACGGCTGCGTTGCGGCCCACGCGCGGGGTGCGGCTCGCCGTGGAGCCACGCCCCAAGAGGTCGCCGAAGCGATCGGTGTCACCGTACTTCTGGAGGGCGGTCCGGCCACGGTATGGGGTCCGCGCGCATGGGAGGCCTACCAGCAGTTCGTAGTTGAGATGGGCTCGGATCCCGACGCTGCCGGATTGCCCGTTCGCTAAGTTTCCGTCAGCGGACCCGGGTGCTTCCCGACTCACACGGCGCCATTGGCCGCACGTAGCCGGCGAACCTTACGGAAACGTAAGTTCCAGCACCGGCACAGTTGCGAATCGCTCGCTATGCTGGTCGACGTAATCGAGGCTGAATCGAGAGTCGAAGCTCGCTACTACCACCCCTCCACAACCGGCGCCGCGCTGGCATATCTGTGCTGAGGTGCTCGCAGTGACACGCGCTACTCGAAACTGTTCACCCGCGATAGCGACGGTCCCCGAATCGCCCGGCCGCTGTCCGTCCCCGGAGTTTTACTAGTCGGCGCAGGCATCTTGCTGGCCATCTTTTGCTTGGTGGCACTCCTCGCGGTGCTCTTTACGTAACCGGCATCAGGCCGCTCAGTGGTACGGCGTCCTTGCTCATCCTGGTTCGATCTCAAGAACGCGTTGTCGGTACGCGAGCCATGCGTCGAAACGCGGCGAGTCCGACCCGCCTTCGAATACCGACACTTCTAGCCACTACCGGTGCGCGCGAACAACATCCTCCTACCAGGGACCCTACAAGTC
>PLDE01000001.1 GCA_003135035.1 Candidatus Dormiibacterota bacterium
CATGACCGCGTCCCGCTCACCGGTGGCCATCGTTCGCGGCGGGAGGCCGCGAAGCCAGGGCCGGTGCTAGGTTGAGCGCCACTCACTCGTCGCATTAGATTGAACACCTGCCGCCCCTAGGAGCTTTTTTGGCTCAGGCTCGACGCTACTCCCAGCCCGCCTTCTGCGCAGTGCTCGGCGGACCCTGCCCGCACCGAGTTGAATGTATGGCTGAGGGAGTGGCGCTCGCGTATCCGTTTAGCGCTGACATGAAGGCATGGGCAGACCGAGCAGTCCCCGGACTCGCCAGTGTGGGGCAGCCCGCCTACGCCCCACACCAACACTTCAACGCCGATTACGTGATTTGCAGCGTCTGCCGAGAGATCCGTGCGCGGCCCATCCACTTGTCAGAAATCACTGAGCCTAACTGGAATGTGTATTACGAAGCCGGTTATGCGTTTGGCGCCGACAAGCTCCTACTACTCGCAGAGGATGGCAATGCCGACGTTTCCCGATCTCGGACCCTTTTCCCAGAGTACTTCCGTCTTTCCTACTATTACGAAGCTGACGTCTTCCATAAAGTGGCCGAGGCCGTGGAAAGGCGACACCTCACAATGTCCACGATCACCGCCACGCTCGATCCCAGCCGCCTGTACTTTATCGACCCCGGAATCAAGAGCGAACCCATCCGCGAGTTAAAGCATGTCCTCAGTCGATTCAAAAGACTTCGCTACTCAGAGTCTCAGGGCGGGATGGTCATGTCGCCGGGGACGATGCAGGCGGAAGCATATGAGATCGCTGCATCGGGCGCGGTCGTCGGACTCTTACTGCCGAGGAACTACGTCGATCAAGATCTGATAAACGCGCGATCTTGCTTCTTGATCGGTATCGCCGTAGCTCTAGAGAAGCCCACCCTGCTACTGGTACCTGACCAAGCCGTCAGCGGTCCAGCTGATTTGCAACTTCTGACCAAGCGTTTTACCACGTTCGATACGCTGACGTCGGTCACAAGATCATGGCTGCAAAGCGTCATTGAGCAAGATCGAGTGGCGTTACACAGGGATACTGTCAGTGTCCTAGACATCGATCTGGGGAACGCATGGGCCGAGCGTGATCCCGATCTCGGTCAGTACTTCCTCGAGACCACTAGCTATCGACGTGCGAAGAATGGAGCGACCACATTGTTGCTTGGGCGCCGAGGGAGTGGAAAGTCCGCCATCGCCCTCACTCTCGCCCGTGAGGCGCAACGTGAAGGGGGACTCGCAGAGCGAACCGTTCGGCCTGAAGCGTTTGAAATGCAGGAGCTCGAGGACGCCTATCGCGCCGTCACCTCAGATGGGAGCGACAGACATTGGAAACTAGTCCTTGGCGCGATTTGGCGGTACCTCCTGCTCACACAGCTGGCTTGGACCTATCTGAAGTATTTTGAGCGCTATCACGAGCAGCCCGAAGAGCGGCCCGCACTCGAGAAGATAATTGGGATCGTGCCTCACGAAGATGACTTTGTGAGAGCCGTGCTGGCGGTGACAGAATATGTCGGTCAGTGCAGCCCGGCCGAACTCAGGCGTTTCATGGGAATGGTTACGAGCCGTGATCTCACTGATCCTATCGTAAGGCTATGTCTCCATACGCCAGCCCGTCTGGTATTGGACAACCTTGATGCAACCTGGGATACGTACTACGAGGACAGTCGCTTCGTGCTCTCCCAACTAATTCGTCAGGCCGAGTGGCTGAACCAGCGCTTCGATCAGAGAGCGACCATAATGCTCTGCCTCCGGAGCGACATCTATAACATTGTGAAGCTCGCAGACCCGGACGTCGATAAGCAGACCCGAGAGGAACTCCGTTGGGAACAGGACACGCTAGTGGAGGTCGTAGGACTTCGCTTGCAGCATCTACTCGAGCTTGAGGAGGCACCAACGGATGCTTGGACCCGGGTGTTCCCTGCGACCGTTGGTGGGCAGGAGGCGGCGAGTTACCTCATCGAGCGCACCATGCGTCGACCTCGCGAACTAATCAAACTTTGTAGCTTCGCGATAGAGCGCGCTCAGACCCGGGCCGCGAAGAAGGTCAGCGAAGAGGATGTAGTCACCGCCGCCGTGCAGTTTTCAGATGTGTTGCTGACTGAGCTCCACGGGGAGTTTTTGATTGAGCTGCCAGACCTGTATTACTTTGTGCTTGAGTTTAGCCAACTAGAATGGCCGCTTGGGCTGGATGAAGCCAGAGGGCTCATCCGGCGAGCATCCGAGCAAGAGGCTCGCTCCGGGCGGGAACACTCGTGGCACTCGCCGGATGATCCGGACGCTACGATCCGGCGCTTGTATGACGTAGGAGTATTCGGTACCGCGGCTTGGAAGGGCAGGGAACTCGCTCAACGCTATTCGTATGACCGGCCTTGGGCGAGTGCTTCGGCCGAAATGCGTACACGGGCGTCCATTCGGCGCGAAAACCGACCAGATCAGATGCGGACGTTGGAGCCCCTGATCGTGCTCCATCCGGGACTAATACCAGTCCTCGGGGGCACCATGACTACTCGCAGGCCAAAATATGTCGAGCGGCGTCGACCGTAGCGGGTTTCAGACTGCCGGTGTGGGCGATCACGATGAATCAACAGAGCCAGGTCCTCCGACAGACGAAGGCCGAGTTGAACCACGTGGATGGGCAGCGGCTAAGAACCAAGCTCCTTGGTTCTTTGGGCGTGGCGCAGATGACTTCGGCAGCACCGGAGTCCGATCACTCAGAGTGAGGTCGCGGCTCTGGCCGGGTGCAAGACCACCAGAGCCACGTCCTCGCTGATCGCTCGCCTGACCCATCCGCCGTTGAGTCTCTTGGAGCCTCTGGCCGTGCGGGGCACCTATCGGGTGGTCGGCGCTGAGCCCGATCAGTGGGAGGTGTTTCGAGCCGGGCTCCTGCGGCATCCTGGGGAGGGCCAGGTGGTCAGCCCCAGCTCCGCTACCTCCTCAGGGAGGAGGGCTCCAGACCGGGAGGTGTGAGAAGGGTCATGGTGACCTGCTCCTACGTTCCACGCTCCCTGACGCGAGCCGGCTACATGGTGATTCGGTCCGCACGTCTGGATGAGGAGCCGGCGTCCATTGCTGGGCTACCCGACGCAGAAACCTCTGGCCCTGCTGGAGCGCATTCTTCTCACCTCGCCCAACCCAGATCAAATCGTTTTAGACCCGTTCTGCGGCTGTGGGACCGCACTCGTGGCGGCTCAGAAGCAGTCAGCGTCAAGAGCGGCCAGGTGAACTCAGGGATGGTTCGCGATCTCAAGGGGACGGTGGAACGCGAGGCGGCGAGCATCTGGCTCTTTGTGACCCTTGAGGAGGCCACGAAGGAGATGACCTTGGAGGCGGCGACGGCGGGCCTCTATCACTCCGAACTTTGGAATCGGGACTACCCGAAGCTCCAGCTCCTCACGATCAGGCAGCTCCTCGCTGGGGTGAAGCCCGAGCTTCCGCCCTCCGTCCAGCCGACCTATAGCCAGGCGAAGCGGTACCCGCATCCAGCGGGGAGCAGCAGGGACTCTTCGGAGATCGCTCGTTAGAGGCACGTGTGCGGGAGAGCGACCAAGAGGATTAGGGTGGCAAAATGGCCGGTCCAAGGGACATAGAGCTGGTGCTGATCACCGGCGCGGGAGCGAGCAGGAACCTCGGCGCGGGTGGGACACGACTTCCCTTGATGGGCGATTGGTCCAACAGTCTCTTCACACTTATGCTGAATCATGTGGGCTTCATTGAGGTCCTGGGCCTAGAGCAGAACCTCGCCCCAGAGGAGTTTGAGAGCCGCCTTGGCCGCTTTCTACACGAGGTTCAGGCGTTCAAGGCGATCGGGCGTCTCGCGGAGATCAGTGTCAAGT
>PLDE01000181.1 GCA_003135035.1 Candidatus Dormiibacterota bacterium
CCTACCCCCGCGCGGGGTCCACCCCGAAGCCAAGGGCCGGCCGGGACCAACTCAGGACCAGGTCATGGTGATGGCACGCTCGAAGTTATCCCAACCCGCCCGCGAGAAGGCTTGCGCCATGGGAACGTTGTCGAGGTCGGTCGAGGCGCGGATGCGGGGAACGCCCTGGGCGGCGAGGACCCGCGTCCCCTCGGCGAGGATCTCGTCGACGTAGCCGCGGCCCCGATGGGCGGGCAGGACGCCCAGGTAGGCCAGGATGGCGTTGTAGTCGTTGCGGGCGGGCGTAACGAAGCCGACCGCCTCGCCATCGGCCAAGGTCGCGATCCGCCACCACTCCCGGGGACTGCGGTAGCTCTTCAGTTCACCATCGAAGTGCTGCCGAGCCACCTCGTTAGCGGGCATCTGGCCCAGGGCAATGCGGCTGTGGGCGTCCAGAGTGCCCGCCAGGGCCAAGGTCATCAGCTCGATCAGCTCGGCGGCAGAGCCGACCTCTCGGAAACTCAGGCAGCCGGTCGGCTCAGCGATGGCTGTGCCCGGGGACCAATCAAAGCGAAGCCGCTCCGCCAGCAGGTGCGCACCGACTCGTGTGGCAATCTCCATCCGCTCCTCGACGATCTGCCGGGACACCGGCGCCTGGCGCCAATCGGGGGGACGAAGCGCAGGTAGTCGGGCGGGCGCGCTCCGCTCGGGAAGAGATCCGCCAGCGCGGCCTGGAGTAGGTACACCCCGACGTCGATCCGATTCGGGAGATCGGCAACGTCCAGGAAATCGAGCAGCGTGGGCGTCGCACTGCCACTGGGCCCCCACCAGCCCGCCCGAGCGACGACCCGTCCTGCCTGCAGGGCTACCCACAGCCACTCCGGTCGCCGCCGCTCGGCAGTCAGGTCGTCCCCCAACTCCTCGTCCAGGGTGTAGTGGAGCTCCCGAAAGAGCTCAAGCTCATCTAGGCCTCTGATCGGCCGAAGGGAGACTCCGGATTGGCTGTTGGTAATGGTCCCCTCCCCTAGTAGCAGTGCCTTCTCATCATGACCGGGTCAGCGGGCACAACGACATCCGCTCAGAGAGCATCGGGCTCCGGGGTCATCGAGCGCGCTCCCGGCACCAGTAGCACCAGGCCGCAGGCGGCGGCCAGCAACCCACTGGCCAGGAACGCTCCCCGAGCGCCCAGGGCAGCCGCGGCGAAGCCACCCAGCATCATCCCCAACGGGGTCAGGGTACCGACCATCACGTAGGACACCGACGAAACCCGACCCATCAGATGCTTGGGGACCGAGGTCTGCAGCTTGGTGAAGTAGAGGACGTCGCCATAGACCACCGAGCCCGCCGAGCCGGCCACCAGGATGGCCGCCACCCAAGCGTTGGGCGCGACAGAGATGGCCGCCAAAAGCACCCCGGCGACGCAGTAGGCGGTCCACATCGCCTCGAGAAGATGGCGGGGTGATCCCAGCCGGGCGACCAGCAAAGAAGCCACCACCCCGGCCGCCCCCGCGCTGGCGTAGACGAGACCGAGGACGAGCGGGCTGGCATGCAAGACGTGGCGGACCAGCACGGGCAGGAGAACGATGTAGGGCCCCATGCCGACTAGGTTGGCCACCGCCGCCCCAATCAGCAAGACGAAGAGCCAGCGACGGGACACTATGTAACGAACCCCCTCGGCAGCTTCGGCCATAGTGGATTTGCCGCTCGCCCCGGGCCGGGAGCGCTGATGGAGACCGAAGAGGCAGCCCGCCGAGATGGCGAAGCTAAGCGCATCGAACCCGAAAGCCGCGGCCGTTCCAATCACAGCTACCGCCAGCCCGCCCACCGCGGGACCAATCAAGTTGACCGACAACTGCTGGCTGGTGCTGTTGAGAGCGTTGGCCTGGGTGATCATCTCCACCGGTACCAGCTCGGGCAGCAGCGCCATCGAAGCGGGACCGTTGAAGGCGTCGGCTGTACCGAAGACGATTCCCATCACCACCAGTTGCCAGAGAGAGATGGCATGGTTGAGCACCAAGATGGCGATAACCGCCACCGCAGCACCCTGCACCATGTCCGCCGCCAGCATCGCCGTGCGCCGGGGAATCCGGTCGACCACCACGCCGCCGACGATCGAGAGCACGACTCCTGGGACCGCCCGGGCGGCCAAAACATAGGCGAGACCGGTTGGCTGATGATCGACGCGAAGAGCCTCCAGGGCAATGGCCACAGTGAAGACGCCGTCGCCCAGGCGCGAGACCAGATTCCCCGACCAGATGAGCCGGAAATCGCGCTGCCGGAGCGGCGCCAGGATGTTCGACCACGCGCCAGAATTGATCACTCAGCTCCCTGGGTCTGGGCAGCGCTCGAGCGCGGTTAGCGCACCCTGAAAACTGGACTCGCCCGACCTGGCGAGGATCCAACGTGCCCCGACAAGTGGCGCGGCCCCTCTGCCGCCCCAGTTTACCAATCCGATCTCGAGGTCCAGCCTCCGGGAGGGTGGCGGACCGCCTAGGGAGGCGACTGCGGGGCGCTGGCGGGCCCTGACGCCGACGCCGGGGCGCTGGTAGTCAGCCGACGAGAGAAGATCCGGGTGCCCGACAGGGCCGCGGCCACCAACATCAGGGCAACGGCCAGGTAGAGAGCCGTGTGGATCCCCCCGACGAAGGCGACTCCTCGGGCCCCGGAGAGGTTGGCGCCACCGACAAAGATGGCGAAAGCGAGCGCTCGAGGAATGCTGTGCGAGGCGGCCACGATGGCAGCGGCGAAGGAGAAGACCATCCCCACGTTGCCACAGCTTCGCAGTAGACCTGAGGTGAGACCGAAGTCACGTCCCGTGGCAACGCGCATCACGGCTGTGGTGTTGGCCGGATAGAACGCTCCCGACCCAACCCCATTGATCACGCTGCCGACCGAGACCAGCCAGAGCGGACTGGAAACCGTCAGTTGGGTGTAGACGAGCAGAGCCACGACCGAGATGAGCAGACCAACCGTCGCCGGCCAAGCCGGGCCAAAGCGGTCCGCCAGCCTCCCCCCGAACGGCGAGGCAATGCCTCCGATCAGATAGCCCGGGACGAGCCAGAGTGCCCCATCCAGAGGCGTCAGGTGACGCACGCCCTGCAGGTACATGATCAGCAGAAAGAGAACGGCGAAATTGGCGAGCCCCTGAAAGAAGGCCGCCAGCAACGATGAAGACATGGTCGGTATTCGAAACAACCGAAGCGCAATCATCGGCTCGCGCACATGGC
>PLDE01000274.1 GCA_003135035.1 Candidatus Dormiibacterota bacterium
CTCGCACCAAGACGCCCCCGCCTACATGGCTGAGCTCGCGGATCGATACCGCGCCGAGCAACACGGCGGACACCACCACCATGCTCTTCTCGTCGGCCTGTTTGCTCTCGACTTCCTCACGATTCACCCGTTCGCGGACGGCAACGGAAGGCTCGCGCGGCTGCTCAGCACACGTCTTCTTTCCCAGGTCGGCTACGGTGTCGGGCGTTACGTCTCCCTGGAGGGGCTCCTTTACGAACGACGCGACGCCTACTACGACGCGCTCGCCGCTTCGACCGTCGGGTGGCACGACGGTACTCACGACCCCTGGCCGTGGCTCGGATTCTTCGTCGACGTGCTAGCGGACGCCTACGAATTATTCGCCGCGCGCGCCACCGACCGCCGCTCGGGCGTCAGCAAGCAAGACCGAGTGCGGAACTACGTGCTAAACCACGCCGGCCCCTCGTTCGAGATGGCGGACGTCAGGCGGGCTATCCCGGGAGTGAGCGATCAGACTGTCCGCCTCGTGCTCCGCGAACTGAAGGAGCAAGGCTGCGTGAAGCCGAGCGGCGTCGGGAGAGGAACCAAATGGGTGAGGATCGATAGTTAGCCTGCGACCGCTCATTACCCGATGGCAACAAGCCTTCTGCCTAGGCAGGGCTCGCGATCTTGAGGAATCTCAATGGTGGAGGCTGGGATCCCAATCCATCGGATGGCGAGGGAGCCGAAGCGACGATGCTCGCCAGCGCAGCCACCGAGGTCAACGAACCCTGGGTGGTAAGTCGGCTCAGTTCGCGGGTCAGGTTTCAGGTTTCCCCCCCGAAGTCAGTCCGACCGCGCCCGCCTCTAATCAGAATCGCAAGAAGCCGAATAAGATGCTCTAAGGGGCCCTCAGCCGGAATCTGAGTTCAAATAAGAGCGCCCTCCTTCCAGCTGGATGTCGCGAGCCCGAGTCTCGCTCCCGCTCCTTAAGCCGTCTCAGGGACGGTAATCGATAGGGACAATTCCAGACCAACCCTCGCTCGGAACGGGTCTAGGCGGGCATGGAGCCCGCCACCTCCGAGAACTCGCGACAGCGAAGTGGTGCAAAGGTCAGAGCTAGGTAAAGCCTAGCCAGGGGCTAAGGGAAGTTATCTGATAATCTAGCTCCAGTGGATACGCCGGGCGGCGCGCGTGTGCGCTCCATTCCCGATGACACGGGCAACTCCAGCCTGGTCGCCCGGCTTCCCGTCAGCGCCAGAGCTGGGCGTAGAGTCTCACGCCTTCGCGATGGGCGACCTGGTGCTGCCCGCTATGCCCGAGTAGCCACCCGAGAGCTGAAGGCCGACCTCGACCGGCAGGTGGCCCGGATGGAGGCTGCTGCTGCGGCACACGGACTCCGTGTGGTCGATATCGCCGGGGAGATCAGCTCTAGGGTCGACCTTTCTCGATCCAGGCTCCGACGCCTTTTAGAGCGCCGGCACGTGGACGTGATTGTGCTCGAGACGGCCCGATCGCATAGCCACTTTGAATGCGGAGCTCATCGTGGCCTGCCTCAAGAGCGTGGGACGGCGACTGCTAGTGGTCGACCCATCGCTCGGCCCTCGCTAAGACGCGTTCGAGGAAGCGGTTCGCAGGGTCCTTCTCCACAGGGCTACCCTTCCGGCAGCCTTGGCCCCGGCCAGGCGACTCAGCGAGGCGGCCATCGAGGAGGGATGGAAGTCACGATGAGAAGTCAGCAGGCTGGTCAGGCGACGGTTGAATTTGCGCTGGTTGCTGCCTTGGCTCTGGCCATCGTTCTGTCGTTCATCCAGGCCGGTTTCTCCTCGGTCCAGACCATGAACGCAGTCAACGTCACAGATACGGCGGCGAGGATCGCGTCCAGTGCCGCGGGCTCCAACACGAGCGAGCAGACCGCCCTCCAGACCGTCGACACCGTCATCCCTCGGCTCAAGAGCGCTCTGTTCGGCGGCACGCAGGTCATCTTCGAGCCGAATACCTGGTGCCCGAGCCTCCCCAAGCCCGACTACGGGACGGTCTACCTCTGTGACCAGCAGCCAACCACCGGCACCTGCGCAGGGATGACATCGGTGCAGGTCTGGGGGCTGCCGGCGATGCTGGTTCCGCTGATCGAGTTCATGTCCCCGCTTGACCCGCCGATCCATGTCCGGGCCTGCGTCTACGACTCGGTGTTCAAGCNNCGCCAGCAGAGCGGGCAGGCATTGATCGAGTTCGCGATCTCGATGATGCTCTTCATCCTGTGCATCTTCATGTTCCTGGGGGCGATGCTGGCCATGGAGACTGCTACTGAGGTCAATGCCGCTACCACCTTGGCGGCCAGTGCTGCCATCCAGTACCCGATTGGGGACACTACCCAGTCGCAGGACGCTGCTACCAAGACCTTCGACGCCACCCTCCAGGTTTACGGCATCAGCGGGGAGAGCCTGACCTGCTCGGGAGGCAACCTCTCCCCCATCCCGTCCACGAGCCCAGTCGTCTGCCACGCCACCGCCAAACTCGACCTGGCGGCTACCCCCCTTGGTGTGTTCTGGCGGGGCCCACTCGGACTGCTCACGTTCTCGGGGACAGGGCAGGCCGACTACTCCCCGAACCGCAGTTGTGCCCCCTCCTCAAGCGACGCCGGGTGCCCATGAGCCTGAAAGCCGTGGTCCAGAAGCTCGTCCGTCGGCAGGCATCCAGCCCCCGGGGCGAAGGGGGGCAGGTGTTGATCCTGTACGCCCTGATCCTAGGCCTAGTCGGCGTCGCGATCGTTGGCATGGTGGCGGACATGGCCGTCCTGGAGTTCCGCAACAGCTCAGCCGACTCAGCGGCTTACCTCGGAGCCCAGGCGGGAGCCGGCGACATCAACCAAGCCGATTTCTATGCGGGGGCCCTGGCCCTGGCCGGGCAGTCCGGCGATAGCTGCACCGTCTACAGCGGGGGCAGTGAATCGGGAACCTGCACGGGAAGCGGGGGAGACACCGCGGCCGGGCTCTGCGCTGGTGTCGCAGTCGAGGACGACGCTGGGCCCAATGTGATGGCGACCTGCACTCAGACGGGCATCAGTCTTACCCTTAGCGTGAAGCAAACCGTACCCCTACCAATAGCTGTGTTTGGGGTTACAGGCAGCGTACGATCAACTAGGACAGCCGGTGCCACGTTTGGCACCAACAAATACTTCCCGATCCCTCAGTCGCAATAGGAGCGCGCACATGAAACGGATCAAGCGGCCACGGCTCATGGTGGGCCTGACCATCGGCTTCATTGTCCTGGTCGGGCTGATCTTCTCCGACAAGGTCATCAGTTCCGGAGAGCACATCAACGGCTGGGTAGTCACCACTCCGGTTGCCACCGGTACCATCTTGACTGCCGCCGACGTGAAG
>PLDE01000234.1 GCA_003135035.1 Candidatus Dormiibacterota bacterium
GCCAGCTCACCGCTTTATCCGCCGCCCGGGTCCTCGTCCCGGGCCGCCGCCTTCTCCCGTGCTCGGGGAAGCGAGATCACGTGCACATCCAGGGAAGCCTTACCGGCCTCCCGAAGGAGATCCCTGAGAATTCCCCCTCGTCCCATTCCCCACTTGTGGCCCGGGTCGTAGCCGACCATGAGCTGAGTGATCTGATGCTCGCGGGCAAAGCTGACCAGGGTCGTCGAGACGTCGTCGCCGCGCAGGGTCGACCACTCTCCTCCCAGGGCCAGACTGAGCTCCTCGAGTTCCTTCAGGGTTCCCTGGTCATGGGTCCGGGTGGAGTCGGCGGCAATAACGTGGATCACATGGAGGTCGCCCTTGCTGCGCGCGGTGATGCGGGCGGCGCGCCGGAGCAGTTGCTCTGTGCCCGGCACGGCGGCCACTGCCACCAAGATGTGCTCACCAGTCTCGACCGGACCGGAGGCGGAGTCCTTGAGTTCCCGGAGGAGCGCCTCCTCGGTCTCGTCGGCGACGAAACGNNGTGCGAGAGGGCCTGGGGGACCTTCTCGGGAGGGTAGATGTTGCCGTGGACCATCCGGCGGCGGAGCTGCTCGGGCGAGGAGTCGACGAGCTCGGTTTGGTCAGCGCGTCTGACAACCCAGTCCGGGACCCGCTCCCGGACCTTGGTGGCGGTCATTGTCTCGATGCTCTCGGCCAGACTCTCCAGATGCTGGATGTTGACCGTGCTGATCACGTTGATTCCGCTCTCCAACAGTTCGAGCACGTCCTCCCAGCGCTTCAGGTGGCGGCCGCTGCCGGGCACGTTGGTGTGGGCCAACTCGTCGACCAGGGCCAGTTGCGGCTTCCGGGCCAAGACCGCATCGAGATCCATCTCCTCGAACTGGCTGCCCCGGTACTCGATCTTCTTCCGAGGAACGACCTCGAGATCACGGATCAGCTCGGCGGTGTGCGGCCGTCCATGAGTCTCGACGAAGCCGACCACGACGTCACGTCCGCGCTCCCGCCGGCGCCAGCCCTCGTCGAGCATGGCGCAGGTCTTTCCCACACCGGCGGCGGCACCCAGGTAGATGCGAAAGCGCCCCGGGGGCGCAACCATGGTCTCATTCCCATCCCGAGATGCGGGCGGGTCGGGAATCTGACGGTCTTGGTTGGTCACCAGCCAAGCCTAGTCGCCCGCGGTGCCGGGATCCGACCCCTGGCCGCCTCCGGGTTCAGTGCGACACTCAGGCGGTGCGGCACGCTGGCAAAGTGAGTCAGATGGACCGGGTATCCGTGGTGGGGAACGCTGGATCTGGCAAGTCCCGATTGGCCGCCGAGCTGGCGGGCGTTCTTGGTACCCGTCACATCGAGCTGGATGCCGTAATTCATCAGGCGAATTGGAACGACCTAGAAGTGGACGAGTTCCGGCGTCGGGTCGGTTGCCTGGTGGCGGCGGACTCGTGGGTTATCGACGGCAACTACAGCACGGTTCGTGACCTGGTCTGGGCCCGGGCCGACACCGTGATCTGGCTCGACCTGCCCCGTCTCACGGTCATGACCCGGGTGACCAGGCGAACGCTGGGCCGCGTGGTCACCCGGCGGGAGCTCTGGAATGGCAATCGGGAGAGCTGGCGCGATGCGCTGTCCTTGGCTCCGGACCGCTCCGTGGTGGCCTGGGCCTGGGTGCAGCATCGCCACTACCAGAGGATGTACCAGGCTGCTGCCCGCGATCCAGCCTGGGTCGACCTGCACTTCGTTCGAGTGCGGAGCCGCCGGGAGCGGGCCAAGTTGCTGTCCCAGGCGGCCCAGAATTCCGGCGGCGGGAAGGGAGGGATTCGAACCCTCGGACGAGGTTAACCCCCGTCACCCGCTTAGCAGGCGGGCGCTTTCGACCACTCAGCCACCTCCCCGGTGAGGTCAGCGATCGAGTATAGGCGTCGCTATTGGGAGGAACCGAGCCCGAGCTCGGCAGCGATGGGAGTGAGTCCGGCCACCACCAGCTCAACCAGCTCCTCAACGGGTATCCCCAGTTCCTCGCTGCCCAGCGCGATGTCCTCGCGAAGCACGCCTCGCGCGAACGCCTTGTCCTTCAGCTTCTTGCGCACCGACGAGGTCTTCACCGCGGACACGTCCCGCCCCGGTTGGACCATGGCCACCGCCATCACGAAGCCGGTCAGCTCATCGAGCGCGAAGAGCCAGCGGGCCATCTCTGTGTCGCGGGCAACCCCACTGAAGGTGGCGTGGCCCTGAATTGCCACCACCACCTCGGCGGGGTAGCCCCGCTCCTCCAGTACCGGCCGACCCCAGAAGGGATGCTCTTGGGGATGGGCCTCATAGTCGAAGTCATGGAGCAGCCCGGTGATCGCCCACTGCTCCTCGTCACCACCAGCCCGGCGGGCGGCCTGGCGCATCACCGCCTCCAGCGCCAGGCCGTGGCGGCGAAGACTGTCGGTCTTGGTCGTCTCGTAGAGAAGCTCGAGGGCGTCGCTTCGGGTAGGCATCTGAGTGCCATCCTGCCATCCTGCCAACCGGCGGCACAACCCGCCAGCGCAGAAATAGCGGTCGAACTTTCGAGGGAAGGGCCTGAGCGGCCGCGGGCCTGCTACCTTCGCGGCGTCATGGCGATTGCTCACCCCCGGGCCGACCAGGAGCGCCTCTGGCAGCAGCTGATGGAGCTCGCTGAGATCAGAGAGCTGGACCAGCCAGGGTTCACCCGGAGAGTCTTTTCCGAGCCCTATCAGCGCTCCCGGGACTGGGTCCGCCAGCGCATGGAGACGGCAGGGCTGGNNGTGGCCGGCGGCGGACGCTTCGACGGGATGGTCGGCGTGATCGGGTCGATCGAGGTGGCTCGCTTGGTGCGAGAGGCGCCAGTCAACCTGCGCCACCCGCTCGTGGTCGCCGACTTCCTGGGTGAAGAGCCCAACCGGTTCGGGTTGAGCTGCGTTGGCAGCCGGGCCGTGTCGGGCCAGCTCACCGAGGCACAGCTAAATCGCCCTGATCAAGTCGGCGACACCCTCCGGACGGCCCTCGAAAGCGCCGGATTGGGTCCCCAGAGCCTGCCTCCGGCGAGCTGGAAACCGGAGCAGCTTCACTGCTTTCTGGAGCTCCACATCGAGCAGGGAAGTCGCTTGGAGCGCGCCGGCTCGAAGCTCGGCGTGGTGACCGCGATCGCCGGTATTCATCGCGGGGTGATCACCTGGACCGGCCGTCCAGATCACGCCGGGACGACAGAGATGTCGGAACGTCGGGACGCCCTGGCGGCGGCTGCCGAAGGGATTCTGCTGGTGGAGAGGTTGGCACGGGAGGGCGGACTGGGCGTGGGTACGGTCGGGCAGGNNCGTGATCCCCGGCGGCGCCACCGCCGCGGTCGAATTTCGCAGCGCCGATGCCGACTGGCTGGGTGAGCGGCACCAAGCCCTGGAGTTGGGACTGGCAGGCCTAGCCAGCCCGCGCGACGTCGAGGTCAAGCTCGATTGGGTGTCCGCTGAGGCCCCCATCCCGAGCCACGCCGGTGTTCGCAGGGTGGTCACCCAGGCCATCGAGGGGCTCGGCGAGTCAGCCCTGGAGTTGCCGTCGGGGGCAAGCCACGATGCGGCCCATGTCGGTCACCTCTGCCCCATGGGGATGATCTTCATACCGTCGAAAGATGGAAGGAGTCACTGCCCCGAAGAGTGGAGCCAGCCTGAGGATGTGGCCCTGGGTGTTACCGCCCTACTGGAGGCGGTCATCCGGCTGGACGGGCTTGACGCCATCTGAATCTCGCTCGACCCCGACCCGGAGGAGCTGGCGACTGCCGTCCTGGAGCATCCAGCGAAGTGCCTCCCCGGTCACTGCTCCAGCCATCGAGAACCTGGCGGTGAGCAGGTCGATATTGCGGCCCGCCTCCTCCCAACCCACGGGGGTGACCACTCCCTCCTGAGCGTTACCGGTACCGGGAACCCGCAGGCGCACCCAGGGGTCGTCCAGCCAGCGCTCCGCCTTGAGGGTGTAGGTCGGGGTGAGCAGATAGATGTAGCCCGGTGGGATCACCGCAAACCACATCCGCACCGTCCCCTGCCCGGAAGCGTCACGAGAACTGACCAGGAGTTCCTCCTGCTCAGTCAGAAGGTCGAGGAAGGCTGGCGGGAGTGGCCCGGGGGCTGCCCCTCCAGCCTTCTCAACTGGCACGGCAGGCGAAGACCTCGCTCTGGTAGGCGAGGGGGATCGGCTGACCGGGCCGAGCCTGGAAGTCGGCGGCCACCTCGAGGATTCGCTGACGGAGCTGGTCCTGTACCGGCGGCGCGGACGCCGCCACGAAGCTGAGCGAGAGGACGCGGTCCACCAGCTGCTCGGGAGTGGCCAGCTGGCGGTGCGCGAACGATCGAGACTCGAGGGGCCCGAAGAGTCGGCTGGCTCGTAGTTGACGCCGCCACTCGCCCGTCGAGTGATCGGGCGACCCCCCGCGCAGGGGATCGATCAGCTCGCCCACCACCTGCCATAGCTGGGAGCGCAGGTCGCGCCGATTCCAAACCAGGCCGAGACGTCCGCCCGGGCGCAGGATGCGATGAATCTCATGCAGCGAAGACTGGTCGGTGAACCAATGGAAAGCCTGACCGGCCGTCACGGCATCCACCGAGCCCGAGCCGAGCGTGGTGGCGGCGGCCGTGGCCGCGAGCACCTCGACGCCAGCTACGGCGCGCTCGAGTTCGCTGGCCATCTCTCTGACCGGCTCGACAGCGATGACCCGAGCTCCGTAGGGGATGAGCTGGCGGGTCAGCTTCCCGGTACCCGCGCCAAGATCCACGACCAGCTTGCCCGGTCCGAGCTCGAGCCTTGCCGCCAGCCAGCCCACCGCTGTGGCGGGGTAATCGGGCCGGCCCCGCTCGTAGGCGGCAGCGCCGCGAGCGAATCCGGCGCTGGCCTGGGGGTGGATAGCCACGACGCGATCGTAGCGCCGATCCAAACCATCCTCGGGGCACAGAGAGGCGTTGGGGAAGGTGAGCTGGCGACCCCGAGCGGATTCGAACCGCCGATCTCCACCTTGACAGGGTGGCGTGTTAGGCCAGCTACACCACGGGGCCTCGAGCTGGCCGGCGGGAGACCGCCGGTCCGCTTCGCCCTCGGGAGGGCGCGCCGATTATACGTCCAGCTTCGCGGCCTCTCATCGAGGGATCCGGAGGCGCCCTCCTGATCGCTCGATAAGATGGCTGCGCCCTGCGCACTGGGCCAGGCCGAGTGGAGGAAGTCCGGTTGAAAATCGCCGTCTTGGTGAAGCAGATCCCTGACCCATCGGGGGTCGGCAAGCTGGACTCCAAAGACCACCTCTTGGTCCGGGACCAGACCGAGGTAGTGCTCGATCCGGGCGATTCCTACGGCGTGGAGGCGGCGCTCCAGCTGGCCGCCGGAGACGGCGAGGTGGTGGCCATATCGATGGGACCTGCCAAGGCAGTCGAGGTGATCCGCAAGGCGATGGCGATGGGCGCCGGTGAGGGCGTGCTGATCAGCGATGAGCGGCTCCGGGGATCCGACGCCCTGACCACGGCCCGGGTGCTGGCGGCCGCTGTCAAGCGCGTGGCACCGGACCTGCTGATCGCCTGCACGGAGTCGACCGATGGCTACACCGGCACCGTCCCGGCGGCCGTGGCAGAGCTTCTCGGCTGG
This sequence comes from Candidatus Dormiibacterota bacterium, assembly GCA_003135035.1. GTDB lineage: Bacteria > Chloroflexota > Dormibacteria > Aeolococcales > Bog-877 > Bog-877. The sequence goes on from PLDE01000234.1 coordinate 5,623, forward strand.
CCGTCACTCACCTTCGCCAAGCTGCTCGAGGTCGATGGCGGCAAGGTGCGCATTCACCGCCAGACCCCCAATGGCCACGATGTCGTCGAGTCGGAGCTTCCCGCCGTGGTGACCGTTACCGGCGGCATCAACGAGCCCCGCTACCCCACCCTCAAAGGCATCGTCTCCTCGCGGAGCCGGCCTCTGCAGGAGCCCACCTTGGAGGAGCTGGAAATCGACGCCGCCACGGTCGGTCTGAGCGGCTCCAGCCAGCGAGTTGTCGGCGTCGAGGCAGCGCCTCAGCGCCAGGGCGGTGAGGTCATCGAGGACCAGGACCAGGGCGCCCAACGGATCGCCGACTACCTGGCCGAACTGAAGGTGATCTGAAGGTGGCCAAGAAGATCCTCGTCTACGTCGAGATGGCTGGCGCCGAGCTGGCCCCGGTCAGTCTCGAGGTGCTCACCAAAGCGCGCCAGCTGGGAGATGTCGCGGCCGTGGTGCTGGACTCGCAGGCGGCGACGACGGCCCCGCTCCTGGGCAGCTACGGAGCCGCCACGCTGTACGCGGGAGTCGAAGACGACTATCGCAAGTTCGTGGCCCAGCCGGCGGCGGCGACGCTGGCCTCTCTGACGGAAGAGCAGCATCCAGATCTGATTCTGTTCGGGGCCACCTACGACGCCCGGGACATCTGCGCCCGTCTCAGCGCCAGGGTGGGGCTCACGGTGGTCGCCAACGCCACCGATGTCGTGGCCCGCGGTGATGGCTTCGCCGCCATCTCCTCCGTCTTCGGGGCGACCCAGAACGTGACCACTGAGCTCGACGGGCCTAGTCCCTGCGTGCTGCTGCGGCCGAAATCGGTGGCCGCCGAGACCGTCCAGGGACCCGCCGCCAAGGTGGTGAATTTGGCCCTTCCAGAGGGTGCGCCCCGAGGAGCTCGTCGGTTGGAGTCGGTGGTTGCCCCGGCCAGTGGACCCAAGCTGGAGGAGGCTCGGGTGGTGGTCAGTGGTGGTCGGGGCTTGCAGGATCCCAGCAACTTCGCGATGCTCGAAGACCTGGCAGCCCTGCTCCACGGGGCGGTCGGCGCCAGCCGCGCGGTGGTCGATGCCGGCTGGGTGCCCTATGCCCGTCAAGTCGGCCAGACAGGAAAGACGGTCAAGCCGGACGTATACCTTGCCTGCGGTATCAGCGGGGCGATGCAGCACACGGTCGGGATGAAGGGAGCCAAGCACATCATCGCGATCAACAAGGATCGGGAGGCACCGATCTTCAAGCTCTGTGATCTGGGGGTGATCGGGGACGTGCTCAAGATCGTGCCGGCGCTGGTCGCGGAGCTGAAGAGCCGCGGGGTCTCAGGGTGATGCCAGATGGCCGAGCCGGGCCTCAGCGCAGATAGATGAGCGCAAGCAGTCTCTTGGCGCTGCGAGCCTCGGACGGGGCCACGGTCACCTTGGAGCGCTATCCCATCCTGCTCGGCCGGAGCATCGCTGGTGGCACCATCCCCGACGTTGACGTCAGCCACCTCGATCCCACCGAAGCGGTGGACAGCCGCCACGTGGAGTTGATCCGAGACCCCGCCGGGGTCGAGGTCCATGACCTGGGCGGGGTCAGCGGCACCTGGGTGGATGGACGCCGTCTTGCCCCGGGGGGACGGGCCCTGCTCGAGGTAGGCGGCTCGCTGCGGGTCGCTGGGGTGTACTTGACCCTGGTCGAGGTATCCGGCTCCCCGCCCCCGCCGGCCCTTCAGTCGTCATCGCTCGCCCACCAAGGCGCCTCAGCAACATGGCTCGAGAATGGGCCAGCTCAGGGCATCCCTCCGCCGCCGTCGGCCGGCCCGAGCCTGGACGAGGACGAGCCGCGTTTGGACGCGCCGCGTGGCACCGAGCTCGACCTGAGCGGCGTGCCGGTCTTGGCCCGCGAGCCACTGGAGCGGGGTGCCGACGTGGTCCGGATCAGGCCCGGCTCGCCCCTTGAGGTGCTCTCCGGCGGGCGCTGGAGTGAGCAGGGCAAAGTCCTCTCACCGGGGACCGTGGCCGACGCCGTGGCCACCGCTCGCCGGGCCCTGGAACTGGGGGATGAGGCTTCGAGCGGCGAGGGGCACAGTGGAGATGCCGCCCTGGAGTTCCTCCTGCCGCCTTTGACCGACCGGGCCTACCTCGCGGTCAGGGTGGCCCCTCGGGTTGGCGCCGAACTGGATCCTCCGGCGCTTCGGGAGGCGCGGCGGGCGGTCCTGGGCGGGGCGGCCCTGCTCATCGTTGGGCCCTGGCTGGAACCCGCCTTGGCCACGCTGGCGGAGCACTTCGAGGTGACGTTCGCCAGCTCCCGGGTGCTCAGTTTCGGCGCCGTCGACTGGTGGGTACCCGGCGGTTGGCCGGTGCTCGACCCCCATCACCCGGGTGCGGTCCAGGAGGCGCTCCGCACCGGTGAACTCTTCTTGGATAGGCCACCCGATCCCATCTTGGAAGCTGTCATCAGGACCCTGCCCCGGTCCGGGGGTGGCACCGTGGTGGCACTTAGCCGGCACTCCCTGGTCGGAGCCCTGGAGCAGCTGGCGCGCCAGACTGAAGCAGTTCCGGCCAGCGCCCCGGGCGGCTCGCCCCGGCAAGAGATCGCCAGTCTTTTCCCCTTGGCCCTCAGCTTCGGCGACGGCGGCTGGTCGCTGGTTGCGGTTGCCGTGGACGGTGATGGTGCCTGGACCACCCGGCCCTGGTCAGACCGGGCTAGCAGGTAGACGGTGGATCAGGGCCTGCCATCGCCGACTTCGGGTCCCTCGGTGACCAGCTACATAGCCCTGGTACTGCTGGTGGCGCTGGTGCTGGGATTGGTTCTGCTGACCGTGAACCACGGTCTCCTCGGCCACGTCTTTGCCCTGCGCCACGCCCTGGGACTCCGTCGGGGCTGAACTTCCTCCGGCGATGCGTTCACAATGGCGCCATGCCGGTGCTGTTGTTGAACGCGTCACTGCAGCCGCTCAACGTCATCAGTCGACGGCGGCTGGTCGTGCTCTTGACCAAAGAGCGCGTTGCCTTCCTTGACGATGCGGTCCAGGCGATGGTCGTCGAGGAGCTGGCTCAGCGCCGCTTCAGTGATGGGGTCATCGTGGTGCGACTGCTGCGCAACATAGTGGTGCCCCGCCGGATGCTGCGACCCAACCGCCGCAATCTGTTGCTGCGCGATGAGCACTGCTGTCAGTACTGCGGCATCCACGCGGCTCCCCCCGAGCTGACCATCGACCACGTCATCCCGGTTTCCCGGGGTGGCAACCCGAGCAGTTGGGAGAACCAGGTGGTCGCCTGCAAGCGCTGCAACAGTCGAAAGGCGAATCACCTTCCCGCCGAGGTCCACCTGCGGCTGCGCCGGCCGCCCCGGCCGGTGGTCCAGGAGTACGCGCATCTGCTCTTCCTGCGCTATCCCGAGGTGCGCAGCGCCTACGAGGACCTGCTCAGCTCGGTGCTTCCGGAGAGTGGAGTCGGCAGAGCCGATCGTGTCGGACACGCCAGCCGCGGGGTACTCTCCGCACTAGGTGGCCTTCAGAGCTAGCGCCTCGCGGCTGCGGTCAGTCAAGCTCCTGCGGTAGGTGGAGTGGCGGCTCCTTGAGAAATCGTGCCCCGGCCACTCCCGACTGATCGATTCGCTCCACCAGTTCCGAGGCGATCGCCATCGATCGGTGGAGACCCCCGGTACAGCCCACTGCCACGCGGAGGACAGAGCGTCGTTGGTCTTGGTAGAGGGGAACTAGGCGCAGCAGCATGGGTAGGAACTGGCCCACCAACTCCTGGGCTCCGGGCTGCCTCATCACGTAGTCCCGGACCATGGCGTCGGTCCCCGGCCGCTCGCGCATTTCGGTTACCCAGTAGGGGGAATCGAGGAAGCGGGTATCGACCACCCAGTCGGCCTCGTGGGGCAGCCCGTCCCGGAAAGCGAAGGTGAAGCAGTCGACGCGGAGGAGATCACGGTCTCTCCAGTCATCGAGAAGTTGCCGGAGGTAGCCCAGCGTGGTCTGATCGAGCCCCAGCAAATGGCGGTGGGGCTTGCGTTTGGGGAGCTGGAACCCGGGGCCGCGAGGAGAGCCCGCCTCGACCAGCCAGTAGCGAGTGCCTTCTCGGTCGAGCGCGTTGAGCCACTCCTGCCCGACCTGCTCGCTGACGATCAAGACCAGATTGGGGTCTTGATCCAGGCGCGAGTGCACAGCGGCGTCCGGATTCTGGGCGAGCTCGCCCCCGGCCGGCACGGTGTACCCGCTCTCGGCGGCGAGAGCCTCAAGCTCCTCGCGGAAGCGGTCCTCGCAGAGAATCACGACTAATGACACAGGGCTGGCACTCCCATCGATTGTTCCGCCACCGACGCGGGTATCGGCCCGAGCAACGTCGGACGGCGAAGCCCCCCTCGGCCGTACCCATATTTTCGCATGGAAGCCATCCGAGGCAGCGAATCCGAGGTCACGGCGTCGCTGCGAGTACTCGATGACGAGGTCTCAGCGGGGCCTCGCCGTGCTAACCTGCGGACCCGAACCGGCACCTCGACGCGACATTTACTGAGGACTTCCCGGGAGTGGAGCAAACGCCATAGATAGCCCTTCCGGGCAAGTGCGAGCGGAGCGACTTCTGCGGGAGTTGGCGCGTCTTCACGATGTGCTCCACGCTCTCTTCCGGCCCCGCCCTGACCAAGCTGCGGTGGGGGAGGGGACGGATAGCGAGATCCTCTCCAGCCGGCAGGCCCATGCGCTCTTTCTGATCCAGGCGAAGCCGACCACCATGACCGAACTGGCCACCATGCTCCGGCTCTCGCCGGCCGCCACCACGCCGGTGGCCGATCGCCTGGTGGAACTGGGCATGGCGGAGAGGGTCCGCGACCCGGCCGATCGCCGTCTCGTCTATCTCGCCACCACCGATCGGGGAGTCGCCCTGATCCGAGATGGCAACGTCTGGGAGCAGCAGGGACTAGGGGTCCTCGCCGTCGTCCTGGAGCAGGAGGCACCGGGCTTGGAGGAGGAGTGCGCCGAGGGCTTGGTGCGGATGGTGGAGGCGGCAGTGGATGCTCTCGCCGAAGCGCGAACTGGAGGTGAGGAGAGTCCAATCGAGACATCGGTTCCGGGACTTCCGCTGGAGCCCCCTCCGGAGGAGTAGCGAGGGGACGGTGGTCAGTGAGCTCGCAGCCTACCAGAATTGAGATCAGAAGATGACGATAGGATGAGTCTGCGCCCCCTCCACTCGTTGGAACGCCGGCAGCGCCGGCAGAAGCGGTTTACGACGCTCTTCCAGCCCTAGCTAACACCCATCGCCGGCTAGCGCGGTTCAGGGCTAGTCCGGGGAGACCGCGCCGTCACCATCTCGGTCAGCCGTGTACATGCCTCGTCTGGACTCAACTCCGTCGTGTCGAGTTCCAGGTCGTAACTGGCGTGCATGTGGACCACGGCGCTCAAACCAAGCGCAAGGCCCGGAAGACGATCACCGCGTTCGAGTTCGCGCGCTTGAGCTACCGCTGGATCGCATCGTACCGCGACCCACGCGACGGGTAGGCCGCGCAGCGCGGCGGACCAGTCCACTATCGTCGCTTCGTCGAAGGCGACTTCATCGACGATGACATTGAACCCAGCTCGCGCAATAGCACCTACCGTACGATGGTACGCGCCGTAGAAACGGCGACCGAGTTCGCCCACCCGGACCTGCAAGCCACCACCGGCGGGCTCGAAGCGCACTCCATCTTGGCTGAACTGGCCTTTGAAGTCGCCACCACTGAACCACTGCTCCGGCAGTTTTGCGTTGAAGTCGTCGATGGCGACCGGCAACCAAAGGTCGCCCAGAGCCGCGCGGGCCTCACAGAACAGCTTCGCGATCGTTGACTTTCCTGCGCTCGATGTGCCATTGAGGATGACCACTCTGCCAGCCTCAAACTCGGGCTGCTTCAAGCGCCGACCTCCCCACTTGAGGGTTGGCTTGCCGCCAGCCAACATGTCGTCGAGTTCAAAGTCTCCTGCCGGCTGGTCACCGGCCGATGGTGCTGACGGGGTTGGCATTGATTATCGACCACTCGTGGACACTTCGACCCGCCCGCGGTCTGGCTGGCATGGGCGTCGAGAGTGGCCCCGAGCCTTCTCCACCGCATCGTGTGTCCCGCTTTGACGCCAGGTAGATGAGATCCACGCTCGCACGGGGAAGGACGGCCGAGCGATTGAGGTTGTCGTCGCAGTAAATGACGCCCCTGGCCACGGTCCCGGATGCTACTGCCCGGGCACCATCGGCTGCTTCTGGGCGATCCGGTACGCAGCGCAGCTGACCTAGGCGCCGGTGTTTCAACTATCCCTATTGCCGCTCGAGTAAACGGAGGCGCCGATTCGTCCCGTCCAACGCCACGCCCCCACCCCTGAGTGGTCGGGATNNCCGAACGCCACGCCCCCCCTCAGTGGTCGGGATAGCCAACAGCTCGGCGTGCAGCCGCTCGATGTTGACCAGCAGGGGATCCGATGCGGGCTCGAGCGGGCCTTCCACAATGAGTGTCGGGTGGTTGCCGGGAAGGCGCACGCGGCGTCGTTCAACGGCTCATGCATGGCAACGTCGCGCGAGTCTGGTCGAGGTCGTGATCTGCTTCACTGGCTAGCACGGGCGCCCCCTTGCAACCTGACGCGACCTGGGGTCACTCCGGGAGATCGGATCGAAGTCGGCCCGCTGGGACTCGAACCCAG
>PLDE01000242.1 GCA_003135035.1 Candidatus Dormiibacterota bacterium
TGAGAGAGGGGGGCGTCGCTCACGAGAAGCTCCTCGCCCGACCCCATGCCCAAACGCAGGCAAGAAGCAGCGGTACGACGATGGCAAGGACCAAGAGCAAAGCGAAAGTACGCGACACTGACGAGAGACCGGCGGCTACGCCCACCAACAGAGGCAGGGCCACCGCCAGGGCCAGGATCCACCACCGCCGCGCCCCCCGACCCAGCCGGCGCACCCCGGCCAGGGGATCACTCCCGCGCGGTGCTCGAGATATGCCAGCCGCAACCGCGAGCAGCAGCACTACCCCAATTGCGATCCCGGCGAAGGTCATCAGGCTTCGCTGTCGGGATTGGTGGCCGGGCCGGTTAGCCAGGGTCCCGGCGCTGGTTCAAGATCCGGCGGAGGCGGCGTGAGCAGATAGAAAGCGAATGCCGCCAGGGCGATTCCCGCAGCCAGCATGGCGACCGTGCCGAGCCCACCGACACTGCCCCCGAGCGCGGAGCCGTTGAGGGCGGCGACCTCGGCCAGCAGGCTGGCGACCACGGCCGCCGCGACCAGGGCCAAGGGACGGCTCCGCTGGGCCCAGGCTACCTGGGCGGCGGCACAGGCAACCCAGCAACCCGCCAGGGCGAACAGGAGCAGGACAGCGCTTATCGGCCAGGCCATCAGGCGAACTCCGGCTCCTCAACTGGGGCGATCTCACCGCCCGCGACGACTCTCTCGCCATCGTAGAGAACCAAAGACTGACCGGGCGCTATCGCAGCTTGAGGTTGCCCGAAGTGCACCGTCGCCCGGTCCTCGCCCGAGCCCAGCCAGCGTGCTTCAACAGCCTGACTGTGGACCCGCAACTGGGCCAGCCCGGAGCGATCCAGGGCCGCTGCGCGGCCGTCGAGGAAGACGCTGCCCCTGACCTGACACTGGCCCTGGAGGAGAGTGCGCCAGGGGCCCACCACCAGCGCGTTGCGGGCGCGGTCCAGGCGCACGACGTAGTGGGCTTCGGTGTCCGCCTGGTGCACCTTGAGGCCCAACCCCTGGCGCTGGCCCACGGTGTAGAAGGGCAGGCCCCGGTGGCGCCCCAACTCGGCCCCGGCCAGGTCGGTGATCGGTCCCGGCTGGAACTCGCCGACCAACTCCTGCTCCAGCACCTGGCGGTGGTCGCCCCCACCGACGAAGCAGAGCTCCTGAGAGTCCGGCTTGTGGGCGACGCCCAGCTCGAGTGCCTCGGCCAACGCGCGCACCGTCGGCTTCTCCAGTTCGCCGAGGGGAAGAATCAGGCGGGCGAGGAGCTCCTGGCTGCTTCGGTAGAGGGTGTAGGACTGGTCCTTGCGCCGGTCGGCTCCCCGGAGCAGGCTGCACCGCCCCGCGGTATCCTCCCGGACTCGCGCGTAGTGGCCGCTGGCAATGTGGGTCGCGCCGACCGCCCCGACCCGCCGCCAGAGCTCCGAGAACTTGACCTTCTCATTGCAGCGGATGCAGGGATTGGGGGTGCGCCCGGCCGCGTACTGGCGCAGGAAGTCACCCACCACGGCCGCGCGGAAGTGCTCCGCCATGTTGAGCACGTAGTGGGGGATCCCGAGCTGGCTGCAGACTCGTCGGGCATCCTCCACCGCGTCGATCGAGCAGCAGCCGCCCTCTCCGCGCTCCATCTCCTCGGTGCCCCACAAGCGCATGGTCACGCCCACCGTGTCCACACCCGAGGCAGCGGCCAGGGCCGCCGCGACCGAGCTGTCCACTCCCCCGCTCATGGCCACCGCCAAAACGGCCCCCGCAGGCAAGCGTCGACCGCCCAGAAGGAGTGGCGCGACGGGGACGACCTGGCCCACCTGCTGGGCCAAGGCCTGAGCCCGACTGGCCCCGGAGCTAGGCACCGCCGGCGACCGCGGGCACGATGCTGAGCTGGTCGCCGGCATCGAGCGTCGCCTCTAGGCCCCCCGCGGTGCGGATATCATCGTCGTTGCGATAGATGTTGACGAAGTGGCGCAGGCCGCCGGCGGGCTCAAAGATCCGCGGTTGAAACCCGGGATAACGCTGCTCCAAATCGTGCAGGGCCGCGGCCACGGTAGCGCCCTCCACCTCGACTTCGGAGGCGCCTTTGGTCAACTGCCGCAGGGGGCTGGGCACGCGCACCTTGATGCTCACTTAGAACTGTTCCGCACGCACTTCAGTATAGGTGGAGGGCGAGCACGCCCCGACTCTCCCCTACGTCCGGCCCGCCGTGTGGCCCAGTGGGGTCGGTGCGCCGAATCATCAGTTCGTAGGCTTCCCGCAGACTGCTCGCTCATTCTCGGCACGACGGTCTGAGCCCCCACCAGACAGCGCCGTCAGTCGGGCCCGCAGCGCAGCTAGCGAATGATGTCGGAGACGCCGCGGGTCGGAAACCGGTGGGTAGGAACGGTCCCTTCGCGCTCAGCCGCGTCGAGGACCCGCGCCAGGTAGCGTCTGGTTAGCGTCCGGAGAGACTTCGATGGAGCCCTCTCGACCCACGCTTCAGCGTCAGCTCGGTCGAAAGTTGTGCCCAAGGTAATCTCGGGCAGGGAGATTCTCGCCGCACCTCTTGCCGCCAGTAGGTACACCGTGTCAAACAGAGCCTTCTCAGGCGTGGCAAGGGCGACACCCTCTGAATTCGCGAAGCCACCGTACAGTGCTGGGTGGATGTGCTGGATCACGATCGTTCCGAAGCTAGTTGGGATCGACTGTGCCCGGTCCAGAGACACGACGAAGGTCGCCGCGGGTATCTGGTCGATCAGCCCATGGCGCGCCAACGCGGTCCACGTCGAGCCGTAACAGGGATACGGCCGCGTCAGGGCAGGCGCGACCTGCAATGGATCGACGTCTCTATCTACAGCCCAAAGCCCGTGGCGAACCCTCTGGACCAATCCGGCTTCGGCCAGTCTGAGCAAAGCATGGGTGGTAGCGGACTCGCTGAGGCCCCACACGGTTGCAGCTTCACCATTACTGACGACTGGGCTGCCGAGACGGCGAAGCCGATACAAGGCCTCGCTGGCATTCATCGGTGCAGTCCCGGCCGGCCACCCTTCGAATTCGTTCGGGGGAGACCGTCTCTGGCCGCTGGTGAGCTGGCCCCATCCTCGGCCCTGTCCAAGGCGGCGATCTCTTCGCTGACGAATAGCTTCATCGCTGCCCATCTGGATGGTGGATACAGCTCCGCAATCGCCGGCTCCAGGAATGGAAGCACTTGGGACTCGAAGCTTGGATATGGAGGTTCCCGTGCCCGGGCTCTGGCTGCATCGGCGTACTCGGTCACTATGGACGCGGGATCCGTTTCCTTTCCGCGCTCACGAAAGAGAAGGTCGAGATCGAAGATGTCTCTTGCCTGGGTCTCTCCTCTCAAGGCAAGTGCCTTTACCTTCTGTTCCAACATCGGGGCCAGCGTGTAGCGCTGCACGATCGGCGGCTCAAGTCCGTAGCGGGCTACTAGCGAGCGTGGGATCTGCTCCGCAACAAGTCGCTGATCACCCTTCCGAGTCGAGAACTCAATCTTCGTATGGACCTCGGTAGCCAGGGCGACTTTCCAACGCCGTGTTCTCTCGGTCTGTTTGGGCTTGCTGAACTCGGCCAGAGCGATCCCCCCGGTCGCAAGGATTGTCGACAGGGCTTGCCCCTTGAGAACTCCGTCGACCACCTCCTCCAGTCGCCATCCTTCGCGGACTCGGGAGGCGAGGTCAATGTCGTTGGAGTAGCGCGGGCTGCCGAAGAAATACCGCAGGTTCGCCCCCCCTTTG
>PLDE01000256.1 GCA_003135035.1 Candidatus Dormiibacterota bacterium
AGATCCACACCCATCATCTCGACGGTTGGTTCACCGCCAGCCCGCTCCGGGTGGCGGTTCACCGCCTGGAGCTGCGGGCTCTGAGCCGCTCTGTCCCCTTGCAGATCGCGGTATCCAACTCGGTGGCGGAGTTCCTGACCGCCCAGGCGGGGGCCGACTCCCGACGCATCCGGGTTGTCCCCAACGGGATTCAACCGCTCCCCGCCCTGACCCGCACCACTCCTTCGGGAAGGCGGGTCGGCGTCCTCGCCCGCCTGACCCAGTCCAAGGGGGTGGACATAGCCATCCTCGCCCTGGCCACCCCCTCGGGTCGACATCTCACCCTCAACGTGGGCGGGTCAGGGCCCGAGCTGGCCACCCTGGTCGATCTCGCCTACACCGCTGGGGTCGCCGATCGGGTCAACTTCTGGGGCGAGGTAACCGACCGGGCGCAGTTCTTCGCTGCCTGCGATCTGGCCTGGGTTCCCTCCCGGGCCGAGCCCTTCGGTCTCAGCGCCTGCGAGGCGATGAGCTCAGGCCTGCCGGTGATTGCCAGCCGGGTCGGGGGCCTGGTCGAGATCCTCGACCCCCCTCGGGCCGGGCTGGTTGTGGGTCCGGCAAATCCGGGCGCCCTGGCCAGCGTCAGCGCTGGCTTGCTGGCTGACCACCCCCGCTACGCCGGGCTGAGTGCGGCGGGACCCGACCGGATTCGCCGCCGCTTCTCAGCGGCCCGCATGGGGGCGCTCACCCGAGGCGTCTATCGCGAAGTGATTGGCCCTCAGTGAGGGTCGATCACCTCGCCTGCCCGTAGTACCAGCGACCTTCGCCGGGCTTGCAGCGGAAGCCAGTTACCCAGATCACCAGCGCGACTACGCGATGATCCAGAGCAGCCGGACGGCCGCTCCCAAGCCGAAGAGCACCGCCGCCAGGGGCAGAGAACCAGGGAATACCGGCTAAGCGACCACGTCGGGGCCGCTCGAGCTGGGCGGACGGCGGGCCGACATGATGCCGATCAGGCCCACCACTACCCCGGCCGCCACCAGGTAGACGACGATTCCGACCACGTCGGCCCAGTAGGCGTAGTGCCCGGTTGATACGGACGAGGTGAGCACGCCTCGGAATGGTGAGGACAGCGCTCCGGCCACGCTGGAGATGAATCCCACGAAACCGACGTTGGCTGAGGCCAACAGCTTGAAAATGAAGTCGAGGGCGAGGATGACGTCAACCACGCCGACGGCCAGCCACACTGTGCTCTTGAGGCGAAACCCCATCGGGGCCACCGTGCTGGTGGTCCGAGTGACCGTGCGCTCGCCGTACCCGCTGGGTCCGACCCGGGTTACCGCTTCCTCGCGCTCACTTACCTCTGGGTCGATCATGGTCTAGTTCCTCCTGGTCGTTGCGCTCCGAGGCTGGTGCCAACTCGGCCCGCCGCATCTCGGACACCTGGACTAAAGGCCTCCGCGGGCGGCCGTTTCGGCGCTCAGATCGCATTCGACCCGGTGAGATACGAGGCCGAGAGCACCCCAGGGGCTTGATCTTTGTTCTGACCTCTAGTGGACAGCCGCAATCGAACTAACCATGCGCGCCAGCCCGGTGCCCTGTCGGTCCGCTTCGGTACCAAGTCGCCCGAGCCATCTCGGAGCAACCTTCGAGGGGCTAGATCATCCTGGTGGTCAGGAGGAGGAGGAGGAGTCGGTCCCAGGGGCAGGCCCGGTGAGAGCGCTGAGGACTTCGAGGAAGGCGGTCACCTGGGCGGTGTCGAGGCGCTCGAACATCCTGGTCACCGACTGCCGCCGCCAGTCGCGGACGGCCCCAGCTGTCTCCTGCCCCTCGGCGGTGGGGACCAACCACACGGTCCGGCGGTCGTTGTCGTCGTAGCGACGCTTGGCCAGTCCCTGGCGGATCATGCGGCTGGCGAGCGCGGTCGCGGCCGCTCCGCTGATGCCAACCGCGGTGGCGAACTCTCGCATAGTGATCCCTTCCGGCGGTAGACGACCAAGGGCTTCCAACTGGTGCGGCGTGACGGTGCCCAATCTAGTGCTGACCTGGTCGGGCAGGGGGACGCGGAGCGTCCGTTGGAGGAGCGGCTGCAGTTCGAGCACCTGCTCAACCACGTCCTGGGCAGTTCGCTCCGCCGCTTCAGCCGATGCATCGCCTGGTTGAAAGTTCACCTTGCGAAATTGTAATGCTCCAACTGACCACTTCCAATTCAGAGACACCTTGCGGAGCCGCTGTGGTGGCCTCCGGCGAAACCACGGCGGCTGGCCATCGTTACATGGCACGTGCCCTGCAGCTCGGAGCGCGTTCGTCTCGCCGATGGCCTGAAGCACTCCCGCGAGGCCAGTGCCCTACTGACCGCCGCCGTCGGGTCGGTCAGGCAGGTTCAGGACGCTGAGGTTCGGCAACTGGCGATGGCCGCCCTGGAGGCGGTGGGGCGGGTTGAAGCCCGGCTCCAGCTGCTCGACGAGGCCTACCGGATCGCCGATCGGCACCGCGCTCTCAATCTGGTTCCCGGCCCGCCCGCGCCCGCCCCGGGGGCCGCGGTTCTGGCGGCCGGTGCGCCTCCCATCGCGCTCGGCCTCGAAGCCGTGGCCGACCTGGCTACTTCTTAGACGGCTCGTAGTAGGGGTTAGTCCCCGACGCGTGGTCGGTGGTGTCGACCACCTCGACGATCTCCGGGAAGCGCTCGATGATGGCGCTGCGCACCCCCTGAGATAGGGTCACCTCGGCCAGGCCGCACCCTTGGCAACCGCCGCCCATCTGAACGTAGGCCACGCCGTCGGCGATGTCGAGCAGCCCCGAGTAGCCGCCGTGACCGGCGACCGCAGGATTGATCTCGGTGTCGAGCAGCTGCTGGACCGCCTGAGCGAGGGGATCCGCATCCGGGTTGTACGTGGTCTCCAGGCTCAGCGCCCCCGAGACGGGATCGGAGTTGACCCGTGACCCGACCACGTGCCGCGAGATCACCCGGGGCGCCACGAAGAGGATGTCCGGAGCGCCTTCCACGAGCAGCTCGTCCGCACCCAGCTCGCTCGGCTCGACCAGGGCGAAGGTGAAAGTGAGCCGCTCGCCTTGGAGGCCTCCGGGGGCTACTGACACCCAGGCTTCGGGGTGGCCCTGGCGCTCCCGGAAGCCTCGGATTCGGTTCGCTGCCAGCTCATCCAGATCCAACTGGGGCAGTGTCGACGGGGCTCCTTGCGGCATCAGCCTAGTCTGACGCTATGCCGAAGCGGGTGCTCTTGGTGCTGCCCACCAGAACCTATCGCGCCAAGGCCTTCCTCGAGGCTGCCCGGCGACTCCAACTCGAGGTCGTGGTGGCCAGCGAGGAGAGCTCAACCCTGGGTCGCCTCCGACCCGGGTCGGAGCTGGTGCTCGACCTTGCGGATCCGACCTCGGCGGTAGGGGAGATCGGGGAACGGGTAGACGGGTTGGCCGTAGATGCCGTAGTGGCGGCGGACGACGGCGCGGTCCTGGCGGCGGCGGAGATCAGTCAGCGCCTCGGGCTCACGGGCAGTCCGCCCAGCGCAGTAGCCGCCACCCGAAACAAGTTCCTCATGCGCGAGCGCCTGCGCGAGGCCCATGTCAGCCAGCCCCGATCTTGGCTCTGGCCCGGCGGCGAGCCTCCCCCCGCCGTCGAGTTGCCGGCCGTGATCAAGCCGCTCGATCAGGCCGCCAGCCGGGGTGTGGTCCGGGTTGATGACCGCGCCCAGCTGCTCTCAGCTGGCGAGCGTGTGCGCCGGGCCCTGGGGGATCGAACTCGGCGCGGGGCGGGGCCCGACCTGCTGGTGGAGGAGTTCATCCCGGGGCCCGAGGTGGCGGTCGAAGGTCTTCTCCGCGACGGCAGGCTCAGCGTCCTCGCCGTCTACGACAAACCGGAGCCGCTGGACGGGCCCTTCTTCGAGGAGACGGTGTACACGGTGCCTTCTGAGTTGGTACCCGCGCGCCGGGATCAGGTGACCGGCTCGGTTGAGGAAGCCGCCCGGGCGCTCGGACTCTCTCAGGGAGCCCTTCACGCCGAGTTGCGTCTCGGTGGCCCCAGGCCCCAGGTCATCGACCTGGCTTCCCGCACCATCGGGGGTCGCTGCTCGGCGGTGCTCCGCTTTCGCTCCGGCCGCAGTTTGGAGGAGATTGTGCTGCTGGCGGCTCTCGGCGAGGAGCTCGGCGACTTGGAGCTGGAGCCCGGGACCAGAGGGGTGATGATGATGCCGATCCCCCGGGGTGGTCGTCTGCGGTCGGTTGCCGGTCGCGATCGAGTCCTCGCCCAGAGCGGCATCGACGGAGTCGAGATGGCGATACCCTTGGGCGGTCGGGTCGTGCCCCTACCGGAGGGAGACCGGTACCTGGGATTCATCTTCGGCCACGGCGAGGATGCCCAGCAGGTGAACTCCCTGCTGCGAGCTGCCTACCGCGACCTGGAGATCGTGATCGCCGACTGACAGTAGATCGGCCCGCCCCCAACCTTCCGGCGGACTAGCTCAGCGTGGCCAAGACTTCCGTCCTCGCGAGCGCCGACCTCGGGCTGCCGGCTCGCAGCCAGGCCAAGAGCGAGCTCCTCGAGCAACTCACCCAGGCCGTGCTCAAGTTGACTTCTTCCACCGCCTGGGAGAACTGGTTGAGAACGAGCCGCCAGTTCCACCATTACAGCTTCCCCAACCAGGTGCTCATCCTCCAGCAACGGCCCGAGGCCTCCTGGGTGGCGGGATACCGAGGCTGGCTTCGCCTCGGCCGGCAGGTCCGCCAAGGCGAGCGCGCAATCCGAATTCTGGCCCCTTGCTTCTCGGTCGCTACCGTCCCCGGCGACGAGGACGAGCCACCTCCCCCGGTGCTCGGCTTTCGGGTGGCTCGCGTCTTCGACCTCAGCCAAACCGAGGGGAGGGAGCTGGCCCAGCCGGTACGCACCCTCGTTGGCCATGGGTCGGGAGCCGACCTGGCTCGCCTGGCCCATCGGGCGGTCGAGTTGGACTTTCAGCTTCAGTTCACAGACCTCTGGGGCACCCGCAACGGCGACTGCTCGCATGCCCTCCGGCGGATCCGCATCCGCGAGGATCTGCCTCCGGCGCACAAATTGAAGACGCTCGCCCACGAGCTGGGCCACGCGGTGTTGCACGGGCCGGACTTTCAGGGCTCCCGAGCACTGGCGGAGTTGGAGGCGGAGAGCGCCGCCTACCTGGTCTGTCAGGAGTTGGGCGTCGACAGCTCCGACTACAGCCTGGGCTACGTGGCCACCTGGTCAGGTGGTGGTCCCGAGGCGGCTCGCCTCATCTCCGCCACGGGAGGCCGGATCCTCCGGGGTGTGGACGCCATCCTGGAGGGGTCGAGGCGACCGGAGACAGCTGGAACGACCTGCCGTCCGACCAGCGCCACCGGATAGGGCAAGGTGCGGTCAGCTCGGACCTAGCGGTGGCTGCTGCTAGGAGGCGGACTCGGCTGAGTTTCTGGTCACCTTAATCATTTCCTAACCACGCCTCGGGAGACTCATGCGCGTGTCGCAGTCGACCGTGGCCCGGGGCGTTATAGAAGCCCTCGACGAGGCGCCACTGAGTCGTTTCCACTTCCGTGCGGTCCTCACCGCCGGCACCGGCTTCTTCACCGACGCCTACGACCTCTTCATCATCGGGACCGCCCTGGCCCTGATTAAGGTCGAGTACCACCCCTCCGCCGTGGTGATCGGACTGGTCGGCAGCACCGCCCTGCTGGCGGCCTTTGTGGGCTCGACCGTCTTCGGCCGGATCGCTGACGTCTTCGGACGGAAAAAGATCTACGGCCTGGAGGCCGCGATCATGGCGGTCGCGGCGGTGGGCAGTGCGCTCTCGCCCAACCTCTTCTGGCTGATCGCTTGGCGCTTCGTCTTGGGGATCGGGATCGGCGGAGATTACCCAGTCAGCGCGGTGCTCATGAGTGAGTACTCCAACCGCAAGAACCGGGGCCGCCTGGTGGGCATGGTCTTCTCGATGCAAGCGCTCGGACTCATCGCCGGGCCGCTGGTGGCCCTGCTCATCTTGGGGCTGGGCGTCAACCACGACATCGCCTGGCGGCTGATGTTGGGTCTGGGAGCGATCCCGGCCTTGGCGGTGATCTACCTCCGCCGGACGCTGCCCGAGTCACCGCGCTACCGCGCTCAAGTGCAGGGACGCGCGGCCGAGGCCGCGGTCGCCATCCGTCGCTATTCTAAAGGGGTTGTTGACGCCAGCAGCAGGGCGGCGGGACGCCAGGTCCGGCTCGGCCTTGGTCAGTTCCTCTCCAACCCCCGTTATCTAATTCTGCTGCTGGGCACGGCCGGTTGCTGGTTCATGTTCGACTACGCCTTCTATGGCAACACCATCTCGACCCCGCTCATCCTCAAAGCGGTGGTGCCCCACGCCTCCCTAATAACCGACACCGCAATTGCCCTCTTGATCTTCACCGTGGCTGCGGCGCCGGGGTATCTGTTGGCCTTTCTGACCGTTGACCGGATCGGCCACCGCCGTCTGCAATACATCGGTTTTACGGTAATGGGACTGGCTTTTCTGGCAATCGGAGTGATCCCCGGGCTGACCACGTTGATCATCCCTTTCGTCCTCGTTTACGGGCTTAGCTACTTCTTCACCGAGTTCGGTCCCAACACCACGACCTTCCTGCTCGCCAGCGAGCTCTACCCGGTCTCCGCTCGCACCACCGGGCATGGAATCTCGGCCGGGCTGGCCAAGGTGGGGGCCTTCGTGGGCACCCTGACTTTTCCCTTGGTCAACGGAAGTCTGGGCTTGGCCGGGGTCATGACAATTGCCGCCGCGACCGCCGGTGTCGGTCTCCTGCTGACGCGCCTGTTACCCGAGCCTTCCGGCAAGTCGTTGGAAGAGTTGAGCGGCGAACCCTCGGAAGAAGAGTGGGAGCCGGCACTGGAGGGCCAGGCGCATCCGCTGAATACGGCAGCCACCTAGGACGGCGCGCTCCGGTCCGGTCCGACCAATCGCGACGTCGCAAGATTCTCTGGGCCAGACCCCCCGACCGCCGCCAGTCGCGCGGCGCTTAGATCGAAGCAGGGAGAGCTCCTCGACCGGTATCTTCTCGACCAGCTCTGGGGTGTAGGTGCGGCCCGCGGCCATCACTGCGACCTTCACGCCCGCACCCGCCGCAACCCTATAGTGCCTTCGATTTGTTAGGAAGCTTTCCGGACCGTTACCTGACGGAGCTGCGGGCCCGACCCGAACAAGGTGACGGCTCGTGAGTGACCCCCGGAGGCACCAAGTGGCCCTGACGATCGACGCCGAGCATCCCGATGGAAGCCGCTGCGCTCGGGGCAACTGCCTGCGGATCCTGGACGAGCTGGATCGAGTCGGGGTGCGGGCCACCTTCTTTCTCCAGGGCCGCTGGGTCACCTCCCACCCCCAGCTGGCCTGCGAGGTGGCCAAGCGCGGTCATCTGATCGGCAACCACTCCCATTACCACGCCCGGATGCCCCTGTTCACAGCGAGCGGCCAAATTTCGGACGTGACCGAGGCCGAGGAGGCCATCCGTTCGGTGGTCGGGGTCGATCCTCGCCCTTGGTTCCGGAGTCCCTTTGGAGCGGGCCTAGACGACGAGGAGTTGACCCGGAACCTAGGCCGGTTGGGGTACCGCAATGTTCCCTGGCATGTCGACGGCCAGGACTGGGAGGCGAATCGGAGCGCACGGCAGGTCGAGGAGTCGGTGGTCCGTGGGATTCTCTCCGCCAACGGGGCTCAGATCGTCCTCCTCCACAGCTGGCCTGACCAGGCCGCCGAGGCGTTGCCTCGAATCTTGGCCCGGCTGGCAGATGAAGGGGTCGAATTCATCACCGTCGACCAGGTTCTAAACGGGAACTGATACTCGATTCCAGCGTTGCTGGAGGCAACTCCGAGACGGATGGGCACTGGTGGGCGGGAATGGTCGACTCCTAGGCCCGGCAGGTACTCCTGAGGAACGACACCCTGGCCATGCTTCGTGCTGGGACCGACCGGGGCTGGAGGCAGCGGCGAGCTGTGGTTCGGGACTCAACTGCGCAGGAATCAGCCCTGACGGTCGCGCGGTACTCGAGCTCGCGCTCGAGTACATCTCTCCGGGGAGCTGGCTGATGGTGGCAGTTGACCCTGAAGGTGAGGGACAGCCGCTCCGCTGGCGTGCACCAACCATGAGCCTCTCCTGGCTTCGACGAGACATCCGCACGAGTAGATCGTGCTCGGCGATGGCTCGGCGGATTGTTGTCGCGTTTGTGACCAGCGCTGCGGATTTCTCCTGCGATTACGACATAGCCATTAATACGCTGGTGCCGAGGGGCGGGATCGAACCGCCGACACCGGGTTTTTCAGACCCGTGCTCTACCAACTGAGCTACCTCGGCTAGAGGGGTGTTGAGATCAGATCGTTACCGTAGAGAGTCCGCGCAAGCCCCATAGAGCCGTAAGATCATAGCCAACCTGATAGCCACTGGATGGCAACAAGATGGCCGTGTCCGGATCGAAGCCGGTGAATAAGAGGCGGCCATATCGAACCGGAGAAGGTGAGTTGCTCTTTGAGGAACTCGATCCTTACTCCCTTGCCGTTCAGCTCCTGGACGAGGCGTCGAAGGTCGTCAAGGTTGTGGGCGAGTCTGCCCATGCTGTGCACGATCACGGTATCGCCGCCCCGGGCGAACTTCATGGGGCCTTGCAGCTCCGGACCGTTCGCATCACGGCCT
>PLDE01000222.1 GCA_003135035.1 Candidatus Dormiibacterota bacterium
TGTCCGCGCATTTCGCCGCGCCCACACCCCGGTCGACCCGGGACAAGCGACCACCGCTATCGTCACCACGGGTCCCTATCGGCTGAGCCGCAACCCGGGCTACCTGGGGATGGCGCTCATCTACTCCGGCATCGCGATGTTCACCAGCGGGCTGTGGGCTTTCTTGACGCTGGTGCCTACGCTGATCCTCATCGATCGGGGGGTGATCGCAAGAGAGGAACGCTACCTGGAGCGCAAGTTCGGCGCGGAGTACCTCGGCTACAAGGCCCGGACACGCCGCTGGCTTTAGCGCAGGGCCGCTGAGCCGTCGGCGCGCCCTACCCGGACGTTACGGGGCGTGTGAAACCCTTTGAGACAGGTAGATCTCAAGTCGCTGTGCTGACTGACGCCCCCCGTCCAGCGACCTGACCCGAACCCCGATGGGATCAGCCGGTGTGACGTTGCAGGTGCCGGTAGCTCGTACGGCGGGTGACGGCCGAACTCCTCCGCGATCTGGCCGACGGTGTACGCCAGCCAGCCGTCGATGCCCACCTCGTCGTACAGGCCCGGGGCGACCTTCGCCTGACGGGCGGTGAACTTGGGCTGCTGGCCGCTCGTTTGCCCACGCGCTCGGGTGGCCACGAGGCGGTCGCGGGTTGAGCGGATGGCAGCAAGGCAGAGTCCCCTCCGGACCGACAACGTAGCAGTGCGGCTCCAGCGGGCCGGCCAGTCTCTCTGGCTCGACACCATCAGTCGCAACCTGCTGCAGTCGGGAGCGCTAGCCAGGTACGTGACCGAGTTGGCAGTGACCGGCCTCAGCTCGAACCCCACGATCCTTGGTCATGCTATGGCTGCCGGCAAGCGACTAAGCAGCTTCGCTGCGCGCGTTCGTTGCCCAAGTCGTCACGGATCCGCAGGACCTGGTGTACTCGGCCGCATTGGAGGACCTGGCGGCGGCCGCAGCTCTATTCCGGCACGTGTGGGAGACGACCGGAGGTGTTGACGGGTACGTTTCGCTGGAAGTGCCCCCAGATCTCGCCTACGGCTCGTCTCGCAGCGTGTCCCTGGCACTGCACTTGTGGGAGCAGGCACGGATACCGAACCTTCTTGTGAAGATCCCTGGCACCCCACCGGGACTGACGGCGATGGAAGAGCTCGTTGCGGCTGGCGTCGGGGTCAACGTCACCCTCTTGTTTTCCGAGACCCATTACCTACAAACTGCGGATGCCTACATCCGGGCACTCGAACGACGTCTCGGCGCCGGGGGGACTGTCGCGGTCCCGTCGGTCGCATTGGTGTTCGTATCGCGCTGGGACACTGCGGCGGAGATCCCATACTGCCGGGATCGCTCCTCGGCGCAATCGGCATCGCCATGGCTAAGAAGGTCTACGCATCCTACCGCTCCATGCTAGGGAGCGACCGTTGGCGAACTCTTGCGGCCGCCGGAACCCGACCCCAACGCGTATTGTGGGCCTCGAAGTCCGTCAAGGATCCAAGCCTGCCCGACTCGTACTACATAACCAAGCTGGCTGCGCCGGACACCATCAATACCGTCCCGGAAAAGACCCTGCTGGCCTTTGTCGACCACGGAACTCTCGACTCTCCCCTCCAACCAGACTACGCGGTCGCCGAGCATCTGATCGCCGCGGTGGCCTCCAACGGAATTGACGTAGATGCTCTGGGCGAGTCTCTGCAAAGACAGGGCACTGGACGCTTCAGCGCTGACTGGGCCGCTCTCCGCCAGGGAGTCGAGGTCAAGATGGACCGCCTCAGGGCCAGCGGGTAAGCCATGCTGAGGCCGAGCGGATCCACACAAGCGTCGAGCGCTACCGCTAGGCGCATGCTGGTTGGAGAGGAGCGATAGTGCGCAGGCGGGCTACATACGCGAATCCAGCCATCGAGTGCAGTGCATGGTTGGCGATGCGGCTCCGGCAGTTGTCAGTGGCGGTCCAGCCAACGCACGCGCGGATGGGAGCCCGGACCGCTCGCCAGCTGCCGAGTCTCTCCCGCAGGCTCGCCCGCGCCCGCGAAGCCGCCACGTCGTTCAGACCCGGGAGAAGGCCTGGCCAGTCAGCAGTTCTCCCGGTCAGCTGTCACTTCGCTGCTGGCGAGGCGCGACGCCGCCAAAGTAGGATCTTAGGTGCGATGAGATTCGGTATCTCGACGCCACACGATCTGAGGGCCGGGGTGGGCGAGTCACCGGCGGAAGTCGACTCTTCATCGGAGGAAACTACGGTTGGAGGTGATCCGGCGTGCTGGGCGCATCTGATATGCCCCGAGTGCGGCGCGGTCATCAGTGAGGGCCACCAAGCCGGGTGCCCGGCGGCTGTCGCGTTGAACCCGACGGGGTACTGATTACTCTCTTGTAAAGCCTGTGCGAAGGCGGCCTTCAGAGGCCTTGTCAGCGAGGCTCCTGACCTTGTCACTTCCGTCCTCGGTCTTGAGATAAGGCCGAAGTACGCGCCGGGCATCGCGAGGGCTCAGCCCGGGAAGGTCGAGATTCGTAACCGCCCGGGTGACCTCCACCACGTGCTCGTCCGGGAGCATGTCCTGGGTGAGCAGGTAGCGAGGACGGCCGAGCTGGGCGTTCCGGACCGGCCCGAACGCCCCTGTCAGTAGGTCGCCCTGGGCCGCCCCCTCAGTTACCCGCCGAACCCGGTGCTGGCGCTCGCGGATGACCTCAGCCGGCTCCTGGAGCTCATCCACGATGTCGACCACGTCGGGGATCCGACGAGCGCTGCGAATCTCAGCTTGGCAAGCTCCCATCGCGGCGAACAGCGCGTCTTGGACGTTGCGGCTGTCCGGCTTGGCTATCGCCTTCTTCAAGACCCGGCCATACTCGGCGAGAGACGGCACTGGCAGCTCGCGCAACTTGTCAAGGAACACTGGGGTCTGGTCGTCTCTCTCTTCGAGGCGAACCTGCTCCTCAAACGCTCCGAGCATCGCATCCAGAGTTGGGAGAAGCCCGATCGCCCTAATCGAAGCACCCAACTCCTTTCGGGTAATCGAAC
>PLDE01000013.1 GCA_003135035.1 Candidatus Dormiibacterota bacterium
CGATCACCGTCCAGACGCTCGCGGGCAGCTCAGGCTTGAGGCTGCGGAGATACCCGGCGGGACCGCCCGAGGCAGAGGGAGGGGCGAGTTCGGGAGAGAGCTGGCTTAGACCACCATCCTCCCCCGGGCGTTCCCCTGAATCCGAAGGCATGCGGCAAGCTGACCTCGCGGGATGGGCTGGGTAGAGCGAGTGACCCAGGTTAGCAACCGTCGTCGGGCACCCCTTCTTGACAGACGTTCCGGGCCTGGGGACTCGCCGGGGTGTGAAATTGCCTGTTGTCTGTTCCCCGCGACCGCGGAGAGCACCCGGGAGGCGAGAATTCGCTGGAAAGAATTCCCCGGCTCGGGGCCCGCGCCCGAGCTCAGGCAAGGGGCGGCCGGTAAGCCGTCCATTAGGAGGTAGATCCGTCCTTGGCTGCTTCCCAGAGGACCAATCGCTCGACCGCACCGTCCTGGGGCTGGACGGTGACTCTGGTCTCGGTCGCCACCTTCATGGTGATTCTCGATCTGACGGTGGTCAATGTCGCCCTTCCCGAGATCCAGAAGAGCTTCCACTCCCGGCTGACCGACCTGGAGTGGGTGGTCAACACCTACGCCCTCCTGGTGGCGGGTCTGCTCCTCCTGGCCGGGAGCACCGCCGACCGGGTCGGCCGCCGGCTCGTCTTCCTGGTGGGGATGGTCGTGTTCACGATCGGCTCCCTACTCAGCGCCCTGGCTTCGAGCACCATCC
This sequence comes from Candidatus Dormiibacterota bacterium, assembly GCA_003135035.1. Classification (GTDB taxonomy): domain Bacteria; phylum Chloroflexota; class Dormibacteria; order Aeolococcales; family Bog-877; genus Bog-877. The sequence goes on from PLDE01000013.1 coordinate 731, forward strand.
TGTTGATCGCCTTTCGCGGTCTTCAAGGTGCTGGGGCCGCCTTGCTCTTCGCCACTGCTCTGGGGATCCTGGGAAACCTCTTCTCTGGTCAAGAGCGCGCTCGAGCCCTGGGAGTTTGGGGGGTGGCGGTCGGCGCCGGGCTCGCCTGCGGCCCCTTGGTCGGGGGCCTGCTGACCCAGGTCTTCGGCTGGCCCGCGATCTTCTTGGTCAACCTGCCGATCGGCGTGGCCGTGACCGTTCTGACGCTCTGGCAGATGCCGGAGTCCAAGGACCCCAAGGCGCGCCGGATCGACAAGCTGGGAGCGGTGACCCTGGCGGTCGCCCTGGTGGCGCTGATCTACGCCCTCGTCGAGGGCAACACCCTGGGCTGGGACAGCCCGCCGGTCCTGGGCGGATTCCTGCTGGCGGTGGTGGCCGGGACGGCGTTCATCGGGGTCGAGCGCAGACCCGAACCCATGGCCGACCTCTCGCTGCTCCGCGACGCTCGCTTCCGGGCGGCTTCGGTTGGAGTCTTCGGCCAGGGCCTGGTGATCGGGGCGATGCTCTTCTACCTGATCCGCTTTCTGCAGCAGGGTTTGGGCGACAGCCCGCTCAGCGCTGGCCTGGAGGTCCTGCCCATGACGGTGACCGCCATGGGCGCAGCCATCGTGGGCGCCCGACTGGCGCCCCGGATGCGGATCGAGCTGGTCATCAGCGGTTCCCTGCTGCTGATGGCTGGCGGTGCCGCACTGATGCTCCTGATCGGTCTGTGCAATGGCTGGTACTGGCTCTTGCCCGGTTTGGTGTTCGCCGGCATGGGCTGGGGGGCCATCAACCCGGCATCCGCTCATGGTGCCCTGGCCTCGGCTCCCCCCAACCAGACGGGCATGGCCTCGGGCTTCGTCAACACTGCCCGCCAAGTGGGTATCGCGGCTGGCCTGGGTGGCCTGGGCGCCTTCTTCGAGATGCAGGTACGCATCACCAGCCTGGCCGGCCTGGCCAGCCTCCCGCTGGCCGCCCGGACCAAGATCTCGCTGGCGGCGGCTCAGAGCGGCTTGCCTCAGGCGCTGCTGGAGGCGTCGTCGTCGGACCGCCATCGGGTGGCGCTGGCGGTGCGCAGCGCCCTGCTCTCCGGCCTGCATGCTGTCCTGCTGGCGGCCGCGGTGGGTGCCCTGGTGGTGGCCGTGCTAATCCTGGCAACCGCTCGTCAGGGCGGCCAACCCCAGGCCGGCTAGGTCAACCCCGCCGCCAGGGCTCGCCTCGAGGCGATAGGAGGCTGCGAGCACCTCGGCTATCCTGAGTTGCGCATGCCCCTACGCGACGACCTTCGCAACGTGGCGATCGTCGCCCACGTCGACCATGGCAAGACGACGCTGGTCAATGCCATGCTCCAACAGACGGGGTCCTTTCGCGCCAACCAGGAGATCACTGATCGGGTGCTCGACTCGGGTGACCTGGAGCGCGAGAAGGGCATCACCATCCTGGCCAAGCACACTGCCGTGCAGCACGGGCCGACCAAGATCACCATCGTCGACACCCCCGGGCACGCCGACTTCGGCGGTGAGGTGGAGCGAGGCCTGGCCATGGTCGATGGGGTGCTCCTCCTGGTCGATGCCTCTGAGGGTCCCCTGCCCCAGACCCGATTCGTCTTGCGCAAGACCCTGGAGGCGCGCCTGGCGGTGGTGGTGGTGGTCAACAAGGTCGACCGCTCCGATGCCCGTATCGAGGAGGTGGTCCGGGAGATCGAGGATCTCTTCCTGGATTTGGGGGCGGACGAGCACCAGATCGTCTTTCCCGTCCTCTACGCCAACGCCCGAGCTGGCTGGGCAAGCACCGATCCGGCCCAGCCGGGAACAGATCTGGGGCCCCTCTTTGAGGCCATCATCCAGAGCATCCCCGCCCCTTCCTACCAGGAGGGCCACCCCCTGCAGGCGCTGGTGACCAACCTCGACGCATCCGCCTACGTCGGGCGGCTGGCCATCTGCCGCGTCCATAACGGCACCTTGCGCCGGGGCGACACGGTTGCCTGGTGCCGCGTTGACGGCACCGTGGAAAGAGCCAAGATCACCGAGCTCTATGCCTCCCGGGCACTGGATCGTGTCGATGTCGACGAGGCTGGACCGGGGGAGATTGTGGCGGTCGCCGGCTTCGCCGACATCTCCATCGGCGACACCCTGGCCGATGCCACCGACCCCAGGCCGCTGCCGGCCATCCTCGTCGACGAGCCCAGCCTCTCCACCACCATCGGCATCAATACATCGCCCCTGTCGGGGACCGACGGCGGCAAGTTGACGGCGCGGATGATCAAGAACCGGCTCGATGCCGAGCTGGTGGGCAACGTCTCCTTGCGCGTTCTTCCGACCGCCCGACCAGACACTTGGGAGGTGCAGGGTCGCGGTGAGCTGCAGTTGGCGGTCCTGGTCGAGACCATGCGTCGGGAGGGCTTCGAACTCACCGTGGGCAAGCCCCAGGTGGTGACCCGAGAAATCGACGGCAAGCTGCACGAGCCGATGGAGCGGGTGGCGATAGACGTCCCCGAGGATTACGTCGGCGTGGTCACCCAGCTGCTTGCCTTGCGCCAGGCGCGCTTGGAGGAGATCGTCAACCACGGCACCGGCTGGGTGCGCATGGACTACCGGGTGCCCTCGCGTGGGCTGGTCGGGTTTCGCACCGAGTTTCTGGTGGAAACCAGAGGCACCGGGGTGCTCCACAACGTCTTCGATGGTTGGGAACCATGGCACGGCGCCCTCAAGACCAGACGCAACGGCTCCATGGTGGCGGATCGCGAGGGAATGTCCACCACCGAGGCCTTGATGTCGCTGCAAGAACGGGGCACCATGCTGATCGGTCCGGGAACGCGGGTCTACGAGGGCATGGTGGTGGGCGAGAACGCCCGTAACGATGAGATGGACGTCAATCCCACCAAAGAAAAGCAGAAAACCAACATCCGTTCCTCGACCCAGGAGGAGCTCGAGCGACTGACCCCTTACTTACAGTTCTCTCTAGAACAGGCCCTGGAGTTCATCGGCGAGGATGAGTGCGTCGAGGTCACACCGCACGCCGTACGCTTGCGCAAGATGATTCTCGACCAGAGTCTGCGAGCGCGCCAGCATCGGGTGGCGCGTCGGGATACCCGGTGACCGCGCCGGCAATGTTCGCGAGCGTATTCCCCGCGAGGCCGCGGGGGACAGGGCAGGTCGCGAGTCATCGCGACAGCTCTCCTCCTGCTTGATCCGTGAGCAGCGCCGCCCTCCCGGCGCCGTTGCGCACCGAACGGCTGATCCTGCGCACCTGGCAACCGGGTGACCGGGAGCCGTTTGCCGAGATCAACGCCGACCCGGTGGTGATGGAGCACTTCCCAGCCCCGCTCACACGTGCGGAGAGTGATCGTTTCGCGGACAGAATCGAGGATTTGTGGCGGGTCGACGGCTGGGGTTTGTGGGCAGTACAGATCGCCGAAGATCAATCTTTTGCAGGCTTTGTGGGACTCAACCGGGCGGAGTTCGCCGCCCCCTTCACCCCCGCCATCGAGGTCGGTTGGCGGCTGGCCCAACAGCACTGGGGTCAGGGTTACGCCACCGAGGCGGGTCGGGCGGCGCTCGGCTACGGTTTCCAGGAGCTCGACCTGCTCGAGATCGTGTCATTCACCAGCACCGTCAACACCAGATCCCAGCGGGTCATGGCTAAATTGGGCATGCAGCGCGATCCCGGCGATGATTTCGACCACCCCGGAATCGCTCCCGGTGACCGTCTGCGCAGGCATGTGCTGTACCGATTGACGCGGCCCGACTGGGCCTCTTGCCGGCAAGGTGAAGCGGGCGCCTGGGGTGCATCCCTGGCTCGGCGCTGATGAGCTCCAAACTGTCGATCGACCTGCGCCCGCTGCGCCAGAGTCCCGACCTGCGACGGCTCTACGGGGGCAGAGCCGTATCCCAGTTAGGCAGCACCATCACCACCGTGGCCGCGGCGCTGCAGGTCTACCGCCTGAGCCACTCCTCCCTGGCGGTCGGTGCGGTGGCGATCACGGCGGCCGTACCCATGGTCGTCGGGATGCAGGTGGGCGGCAGCCTGGCCGACGCCATGGATCGCCGGCTGCTCATCGTCTGGACGCAAGTTTCCTCGGGAATCGTGGTTGCCTTGCTGGCCGTCAATGCCCTCCAGCCCCACCCCCAGTTGTGGCTGCTCTACGCGCTGGTGGGTCTGGCGGGAGCTTCCTTGGGAGTGGGCTCTCCTGCTCGCTCGGCGGCGATCCCGACCTTGGTCAGCAAGGAGCTGATGGCCTCCGCGACGGCACTCAATGCCACCGTCAGTCAGCTGGCGGTCCTGGTCGGACCGGCTCTGGCCGGGCTGCTGGTGGACCGTTTCGGATTCGCCCCAGCGTATGCCGCCGATGCGTTGTCCTTTCTCATCTTCACCGTGCTGGCGGCCGGCATGCAGCCCCTGCCGCGCACCCGGGTGGGGGCGGCCGGGGTGGCCGCCTTCGTGGAAGGGCTCCGCTATGTGCGGGGACACGCGCTCCTCCTGAGCCTCTTACT
>PLDE01000287.1 GCA_003135035.1 Candidatus Dormiibacterota bacterium
GCCCAGGCGTCGATGTCGTACTTCTTCCACTGGGCGAAGCCCATGTCGCCGACACACATCAAGCGCACTCGGTAGTGCAGGCCTAGCGCCTGCAGCACCGACTCGGCGTCGGCCAGCAAGGATTCCAGCTCCTCGAGAGATGACTCGGGACGGACGAATTTCACCAGTTCCACCTTGGCGAACTGGTGCATCCGGATGTAGCCTCTGGTGTCCTTGCCGGGCGCTCCCGCCTCACTCCGCCAACAGGGTGTCCAGGCCACGTGGCGGATGGGAAGTTGGTCGGCGGCCAGCACCTCGTCCCGGTAGAGGTTGGTGAGCGGTACTTCCGCAGTGGGAATCAGGAAGCGATCCCCCTCCAGCACATGGAAGGCGTCCTCCTCGAACTTGGGCAGGTTGCCGGTGCCGACCATGCAGTCGCGGCTGACCAGATAGGGCGGCGCGATTTCGGTGTAGCCGTGGTCCCGGGTCGCCATCTCCAGCATCAGCTGAGCCAGTCCCCGCTCCAGACGGGCGCCCGCCCCCTTGAGCAGAGCGAAGCGACTGCCGGAGATCTTGACCGCCCGCTCGAAGTCGAAGATGTCCAGGGCCTCGCCCAACTGGTAGTGAGTTTTCGGCTGAAACGTGAAGTTCGGAGGCTCGCCCCAGGTGCGCACCACCAGGTTCTCGTCGTCGGAACTCCCCTCAGGCACCGATTCGTGGGGCAGGTTGGGCACCAGCAGGAGGAGGCCCGTCAGCCGCTCCTGGACCAGCCGCCGCTCCTCCTGCAGCCTCTGGATCTTTCCCTTGAGCTGAGCCAACCCTGCCCGGGCTGACGCAAGCTCGCCCTGGGTCAGTTTTCCTGAGCGCGCGTTCATCTCCCCGCGGGCTGACTCCTCCTCCCTGAGCAATTGGCGGTGCTGCTGGTCCAAGGCCAGGATCTCATCGATGGGAGCCGGTTCTCCCTTGCGGAGGGCACCCTGCCGAACGAGATCGGGATTCTCGCGGATGAAGTTGAGGGCGAGCATCCCTAAAGGTTAGGGGGCTGAGGGACTCTGGGCTTCCTCGCCCACCTGACCTTCGCCGCTCTGCGGCCGCAGCGTCGGGAAGAGGATCACGTCGCGGATGCTCTGCGCCCCGGTCACCAGCATCACCAGGCGGTCCACCCCGATTCCGATGCCTCCGGCGGGAGGCATTCCGTGCTCGAGGGCCTCGACGAAATCCTCGTCGAAGGGCTGGGAGTCGAAATCGCCGGCGGAGCGCAATCGAGCCTGTTCCTGGAGTCGCCGGCGCTGGTCGATGGGATCGTTGAGCTCGGCGAAGGCATTGGCGAGTTCCCGTCCCGCGACCACCAGTTCAAAGCGCTCCACGAAACGAGGGTCAGGACCGAGACGGGCCAGTGGAGAGACCTCGACCGGGAAGTCGGTGACGAACAGAGGACCGCTCAGATTGGGCTCCACCAGCTGTTCGTAGATGGCATAGAGGACAGTTCCCGAAGATGCGTCGGCGGCCACCTCGACGCTGAGTCGACCCGCCTCCTCCACCATGCGCTCCGGTTTCTCCCAGAGTAGGTCGAGGTCGAGTCCGGTCAGCTGGTGCACCAGCTGCGACATCGTCTGAGATGGGAAGGGCGGCTCGAGCGAGATGGCTCCCTGCTCGGTCTGCACGCCATCGGCCAGCGGCGCCGCCGCGGCGGCGGCAGCGACCAGGTCCTGGCAGAGCTCCTTCATCGAGCCCAGGTCGGCGTAGGCCTGGTAGGCCTCGAGCAGGGTGAACTCCGGGCTGTGCCGGGGTGACAAGCCTTCGTTGCGGAAGGTGCGACCGATTTCGTAGACGCGTTCAAACCCCCCCACCAGGAGCCGCTTCAGATAGAGCTCCACCGCGATCCGGAGGTAGAGATCGCTGTCCAGGGAGTGGTAGTGGGTACGGAAGGGCCGGGCCGCGCCGCCGCCGGGAATCGGCTGCAGCACGGGCGTCTCAACCTCGAGATAGCTGCGCTCGTCGAGAGCCCGGCGCAGCGCCCGGATGACCTCAGTCCGCTGGCGGAAGATCTCCCGTTGACTGGGATCGGAGAGCAGATCCAGGTAGCGGCGCCGGTAGCGCTGCTCGACGTTCACCAGGCCCCGGGTCTTGGCGGCCGGCGGTCGCAGTGACTTGGCCAGGAGGGTCAGCCGGACGAGGCGCAGCGAGGGCTCGCCGCGCCTAGTCCTGGTCAGTCTGCCCTCCGCCCCGACGATGTCGCCCAGGTCGAGTTCTGCCAGCTGGTCGACCAGGTCGTTCTCCGGGTCGTCTCGGCTGGCCAGCAGCTGCAGCGTGCCGCTGGCGTCGCTGCAGTCGGCGAAGGCGATTCCACCCGACGAGCGCAGCCGCAGGATCCGCCCGGCCACTCGGGCCTCATCACCGAGCTGCTCCGGCTCCCCGGGTGCCTGCTCGGCTGCCTGGGCACAGGTCAGGCTGGGGCTGAAGTCGACCCCCCAGGCCGGCGTGCCCGCCTGCTGGAGCAGTTCAGCCTTGCGTCGGCGCTCGGCGATGATCTCGGCAAGCGCCTTACCGCCCGACGGCGGCGGCCCGGTCACGCCACCTTTACGATCTGAACCTGACGGGCGCCTCCGGGAGTCTCCACGTTGATCTTCTCGCCGCCGCGGCGGCCCAGGAGGGCCTTACCCACCGGCGACTCCAGCGAGATCCGGCCAGAACCGGCGTCGGCCTCGGCTGGACCGACGATGGTGTAGGTGGTCTCGCCGAACTCGTCCTTGACCTTCACCGATGAACCCAACTGCACCGAGCCGTCGTTGTGGTCATCGGTCTCGATCAGGCTGGCGTTGCGGATCATCTGCTCTACAGTCATGATCCGGCCTTCCATGAAGCCCTGGTCGTTCTTGGCGTCCTCGTACTCAGCGTTCTCACTGAGATCGCCGAACTCCTTGGCCTGCTTGATCCGCAGCGCGATCTCGGGGCGCCGCTCGTTAACCAGGCGGTCTAGCTCCTCTTGGAGCTTGCGCAGACCCTCTGGGGTCAGGAGTACTGGCTTGTCCTGCATCGCTCCACTGCTCCTTACCGGCTACGGCCGGTGTGACTGCCGCCGCCAGCGCGCGAGGTTGCGCACGGAGGCCGGGAAAAGGAAGTCTACCGAACCCTTGCCGCTCTGGCAACGCTGAACTTACACACGACCGTATCTATTCCTTCACCAGTTCGCAATTTGCCGCCTTGAGAGCGCGGTGCTAGGCTAAAGCTGCCCGGAGGGGTAAGTCCCGCTGGGCCACCAAGTCACCCCCCCCTCTCGGGGCGTCCCTTTCGGGGGGCGCCCTTTTTGCTTAAGTGGGAGTTACTCGCGACCCCGGTTGAGCACCTCGAGGACCCGCAGTCCCTCGAGCAGCACCAGGGGGTCGATGTGGTCCACGCCTCTGACCAGAGGTGCCACCAGCTCGGCCAGACCGCCGGTGGCGATGACCTTGGCCTCGCCGGCCATTTCCTCACGGATCCGGGCGATCATGCCCTCCGCCTGAGCCGCTGCCCCGTACATGATTCCCGCCTGGACCGAGGTCACCGTGGTCCGCCCCAGGGCCTTGGGCGGCGCCACCAGATCGACTCGGGGCAGCCGCGCCGCCCGGGCGAAGAGCGCGTCCACCGAGAGCTGGAGTCCTGGGGCGATGGCCCCGCCCAGGTAGCTGCCCTGCTCGTCGATGGCGTCAAAGACGGTGGCCGTTCCGAAGCTGACCATGATCGCCGGTCCCCGATAGCGGTGGTGCACCCCAACCGCGGTGACGATGCGGTCGGCGCCGACGTCTCGGGCCGGGTCGTAGTGGATCTCGATCCCTGTTCTGGTGCCGGGTCCGACGATGAGCGGCTCCACGGAGAAGTAGCTCCGAGCCATCTCCGCCAGGGGCTGGTTGAGGCTGGGAACGACGCAGCTGACGGCGATGGCTTCGACCTTGGCCGACACGTCTCTCTGGTTTAGAAAGGTGAGCAGCTGGCCACCCAGCTCGTCCGGGGTCGCCTCCCTTCTGGTGGTGAAGCGGCCGTGCGTGCTCAGCTCCTCCCCAACGAAGAGGCCCAGGGTTAGGTTGGAGTTGCCTACGTCGATGGCCAGCAGCAAGCGCGATCCTCCGAGCGTCTCTAGGCTTCCTCGAGCCCTGCCGACTATATCCGCGCCGGCACCGCCGCCTCCAGCGTCCTCACCGGCAGATGAGACGATGGACGGGTGACTCGCCGTTACCGCTACCGTCAGGCCTATCCGCAACGCCAGGTGCGCTGGCTGCCCGGGTTCTGCTGCGCCCTGCCGGCCGGCTGCTGCCTGCTCTGGACGGTGCTCTTCGGCCTCGCCCTGCTGGTCAGCGTCCTGACCCTGCTGCGCCACCTGATCTAGCACCCCGGCGCAGCCCCGGGCCAGTTCCGCGATCATGGAAGCAGGCGCCCAGCACGGCGTAGCTCTCCCCCATCGACCTGGAGGCAACTCCCAGCTTGACCGCGACTGCGCTACCGGAATCTCGACTGCCGGCGCCGACAACCGTGCCCGGGCTACGGATCGGCGCGCTGGAGCTCTCGACTCCGATCTTCATCGCGCCCATGGTCGGCATCACCGATCGGCCCTTCCGTGCCTTCGCCAGGGAGATGGGGGTGGGCTTGACCTGCACCGAGATGACCGCCGCCGCTGCTCTGGTGCGAGCCCCCGAGGGGGTTGCCGCCCGGCTCCTCGACCTCGGCCCGGAGGAGGTCCCGGTGGCGGCCCAGCTGGTCGGCAATGATCCCCAGGTGATGGCCGATGCGGCTCAGATCTGCGTCGAGCTGGGGGCCGACCTGGTCGACGTCAACCTGGGCTGCCCGGTGCCCAAGGTGGTGCGCCTGGGATCGGGGGCGGCCCTGGCCCGGGAGATCTCTCGGACGGCGGCGGTGCTGGAGGCGATGGTGCGGGCGGTGGACGTTCCCGTCACCGCCAAGATGCGAACTGGCTGGGACTACCAGAGCATCAACGCGCCGGAGCTCTCGCGCGCCCTGGAGGACGTCGGGGTGGCGGCGGTCACCGTCCACGGGCGGACCCGGTGCCAGAAGTACACCGGCTGGGCAGACTGGGACGAGATCGCCCGCGTCAAGGAAGCGGTCCGCCAGATCCCCGTGCTGGGCTCGGGCGACGTCCGCGACACCGCCCTGATCGAGGCCAGAATCAGAGCCGGCGCCGTCGACGGGGTGGTGGTGGCGCGGGGAATGCTCGGCGATTGGAACTTCCTGGAGCAGACGGTCAGCCAGCTGCGCTGGGGTGAGCCCGGCCCGACGCCTGACTTTGCAGATCGCCTGCGGCTGGCCAAGCGCCACTGGGACGCCATGGTGGTTCACCACGGCGAGCAGCACGGTGTGCGCCTGAGCCGCAAGTTCGTGGTCTGGGCGATCAAGGGATGCGATGGCGCCGCCCGGCTGCGAGCGCGGGTGGCCGACCTCTTCACCCAGGCGGACCTCGATGAGCTCTATCAAGACATCCTCCACGCCGGCGAGGGTCCGACCGGCTGGCACCGGCCCAACTTCACCTCGGGCGAGGGCTGAGCTGGCCCCCGGGTCTCGCCGCCACCTGGTCTGTCCCTCCGGATGCCGATTGGGGAAGTTCGAGATCCTCGGCGCCCCGGTCTTCGTCGACAGCGGCGGCCGCTACCTGAGCCACCAGGACAAGATGGCCACCTTCCGCTGCGCCGAGTGTCAGGCGGTCGCGATTGATCTCGCCGCCGCTGCCAGCGCCCGTGCCCGGGATACCGGCTACGCGCCACCGCCCACTCTGCGCTGCCCCGCCTGCGGCTCCAGCCTGCTCTCCCCGGAGGACCACGACCCGCTCCTGGACCTAGAATGCCCCGACTGCGGCGCCGTCTTCAGCTGGGATGAGGGCAGCCCGTCTCTGCTGGGCAGTTTCTCTGAACCGCTGCCCGAGACGGATCCGGAGGAGTGAGGACGCACCCGCCTGCTTGCTTACGCAGGCACTCAGAGTCTGGCCGGCGCGAGGGTTACCCTGCCCACCATGCAGGTAGGGAAACGATGGAAGGTGGGGGCTGGGCTTGCCGCCGTGGCAGCGGTTCTGGTCGCCGCGGGGGTTCTCCTCCTCGTATCGCACACCGGCGGTGGGAGCCCTAGGCGGGAGCGGCCCCAACCGAGTGCCTTGCCGAGTTCGCCAAGCAGCGGCCAACCCCACGTGCTGATGATCGTGGAAGAGAACCAGGGCTACAACGCCACCCAGACCGACTGCGGGACGGCCAACGATTACTTCTGCCAGCTTGCCTCCGAGTACGCGTCAGTCGTTCCCTGGTACGGAGCCACGCATCCCAGCCTGCCCAACTACCTGGCCCTGACCTCGGGTTCAACCGACGCCTGCCGCTCGGACGGCTGCTCAGGACCCTATTCGGTCAGCAACCTCGGCAACCAGCTGAGCCAGGCGGGAACCCCTTGGACCGCCTACATGGAGTCAATGCCCTCCCCCTGCTACACCGGTATCAGCGCCGGTGAGTACGCCAAGAAGCACGACCCCTTCGTCTTCTACTCCGACCTGCTCCAGAGCAATGCCTGCGCCCAGCACGTCGTGCCCTATCCGGGAGCGAGCGGACTGGTCTCTGCTCTGGACGGGCGAGGAGCGCCAGACTTCGTCTGGATCACTCCCAACCTGATCGACGACATGCACGACGGCACCGTGGCCCAGGGCAATGCCTGGCTGGCGGCTAATCTGAGACCGGTCCTGTCCTCCGCCTGGTTCACCGACTACCGGAGCACAGTGATCGTCACCGAGGACGAAAACGATGAGGAGCCGAGTGGCGGTTGCTGCGGCGACGCCGCGGGTGGCCAGATTCCCGAGCTGGTGATCTCCCGCAACAGCGAGGGCAAGGGCATCATCTCCCTGACTGGGGATCAGTACGGCACCCTGCGCACGGTTGAGGAAGCTTTCCACCTACCGCTGTTGGGAGCTGCAGCGAACTCCGCTAACGGCGCCCTGAGCTCGCTCTTCGGCTGATCCAGGCGAGGTCGTCTCCAGCTCCCCG
>PLDE01000114.1 GCA_003135035.1 Candidatus Dormiibacterota bacterium
GCGAACTCGCCCAGCTTGTGGCCCACCATCGCCTCGCTGACGAAGCCCGTGACATGCTTGCGACCGTCGTGCACCGCGATGGTGTGGCCCAGCATCTCGGGGAAGATGTCGCTCCGGCGCGACCAGGTGCGGATTACCCGCTTCTCCTTGGCCCGGTTCATCTCCAGCACCTTCTTGAGCAGCGGGGCGTCGCAGAAGGGACCCTTCTTGGTTGACCTACTCATCGGTTACTTCTTTCTCCGGCGCACGATCATTCGATCAGTGGCCTTGTTGTTGCGGGTGCGATGGCCCAAAGCCGGCTTGCCCCAGGGGGTTTGGGGATGTCCGCCCGGGCCAGACCGACCCTCGCCGCCGCCATGAGGATGGTCGAAGGGGTTCATGGTGGCGCCTCTTACGGAGGGACGGAAACCGCGCCAGCGGGTCTTGCCCGCCTTGCCCCAGGTCTCATTGGAGTGGTCGGAGTTACCCACCTGGCCGATGGTGGCGCTGCAGCGCACATCGATCAGGCGAACCTCGCCCGAGGGCATCCGCAACTGCGCGTAGCGGCCCTCGCGGGCGACCAGCTGCGCCCCGACCCCGGCACTCCGGACCAACTGCCCACCCTTGCCCAGCTGGACTTCGATGTTGTGCACCGTGGTGCCCAGGGGGATCTTGGTCATGGGCAGCGAGTTGCCCGGCTGGATGTCGCTCTTCTCGCCCGCCATGACCTGATCCCCGACCGCCAGCCCCTCCGGGGCGAGGATGTAGCGCTTGTCGCCGTCGCGGTAGTGGATGAGAGCGATCCGAGCGCTCCGGTTGGGGTCGTACTCGATCGTCGCCACCGTCCCTGGCACATCCAATTTGTCGCGGCGGAAGTCGATCACCCGGTAGATGCGGCGATGGCCGCCGCCCCGGTGACGAACCGTGATCTTGCCGGTGGCATTGCGCCCGGAGTGCTTCTTCAAAGAGACGGTGAGACCCTTCTCCGGCTTGGTCTTGACCACGTCGGAGAAGGAGCTCACGCTCATGAAACGGCGCCCCGGAGAGGTCGGCCGGTAGCGCTTCACCGGCATCTTAGACCCCCTCGAAGAGGTTGGCGATGGTCTCGCCCGCCTGCAGGGTGACGACCGCCTTCTTCCAGTCCCGGCTCCGCCCCACCGTGCGGCCACCGCGACGCATTCGGGTCCGGGTCTTGCCCTTGACGGTCATCACGTTGACCGAGACCGTCTTGACCTTGAAGGCGGACTCCACGGCCGCTTTGATCTCCAGCTTGTTGGCGTAGGTGGCAACCCGGAAAACGTAGCGCTGGTTAGCCATCCCCGCGTAGGACTTCTCACTGATCACCGGACGGACCAGGATCAGCGATGGGTCTTTCATGCCAGGTGCTCCCCGACCGCGTCCAGGGCGCCCTGGGTGAAGACCACGGTCTCCGCGGTAAGCAGGTCGCGGACACTCAGGTTGCTCGCCAAAACCAGCTTGAGCTGGGGAATATTGCGGGCGGAGAGTTCGACGTTCTCGGAGTGTTCGGAGAGGACCAAGAGGACCCGGCGTCCAGCTTCGACCTTGTCCAAGAAGGTGGCCAGCTTGGCCGTCTTGGGCTGCTCATACTCGAGCTGCTTGACCACCTGGATGGCACCGTCCGCGGCCCGGGCTGCCAGAGCCGAGCGCAGGGCCAGCCGGCGCTGCTTGCGGGGCATCGACTGTGCATGGCTGCGCGGCGTGGGGCCGAAGATGGTGCCGCCGCCCCGCCACTGGGGCGCCCTGATCGAGCCCTGTCGCGCTCGCCCAGTCCCCTTCTGGCGGTAGGGCTTGCGACCACCGCCCGATACCTCGCCCCGGGTCTTGGTGTCATGCGTGCCCTGGCGGGCTCCCGCCAGCTGGCGCAGCAGCGCCTGGTGCAGAACTGAGCCATGCACCTCGCCGCCGAAGGCGCCCTCGGGCAACTCCACGGTCCCGGCCTTGGCCCCCTCGGGACCGCGAAGCACAGCGGTGGCCATCAGTGTTGGCCCCTGACCTTGCGCGTCCGGGGCCGGGACTCCGTCACCAGCAGGACCCCGTTCTTGGCTCCCGGGACAGCGCCCTTGACCAAAAGCAGGTTTCGCTCGAGGTCCACCCGGAGCAACTCCAGACGCTGGACCGTGGTGCGGGCAGAGCCCATGTGGCCGGCCATCTTGAGGCCGCGCCAGGTGCGCGCCGCATCGACCGACCCGACCGACCCAGCCTGGCGGATGTTATGGCTACCGTGAGTGACCGGACCACGGCCGAAGTTGTGGCGCTTGTGCTGACCGGCGAAGCCCTTGCCCTTGCTCACCCCCCTTATGTCGACCAGCCCGCCCGCCGCAAATCCGTCCACGGTCAGCACCTGACCGACGCTGACCTCGCCCAGCCCCTTGACCTCGGCTGAGTAGCGGTGGGGTTCCAGGTCGGCCGCCTCATAGTGGCCGCGGAGCGGCTTGGTCACCCGCTTGCTGACCGGGCCAAAACCGATCTGGGCCGCCTGGTAGCCATCCTTGGCCGACTCTTTGAGCTGGACCACCGGGCACGGCCCCGCCTCCAGCACCGTCGCCCCGAAGCAGCGACCGTCCTCGGCGAAGATCTGGGTCATGCCCAACTTGCGGGCAAGCAGCGATCGCGGCATCAGAGCTTGATCTCAATGTTGACGCCGCTGGGCAAGTTGAGATGCATCAGGGCGTCGACTACTTTGGGGTTGGGGTCGAGGATGTCGACGATCCGCTTGTGGGTCCGCATCTCGAACTGCTCGCGGGAGTCCTTGTCGATGAAGGGCCCCCGGATCACCGTGTACTTATTGATCTCGGTAGGCATGGGCACCGGACCCACCACGCGCGCCTGATTGCGGGTCGCGGTCTCGACGATGCGAGCCGCGGCCTGGTCGAGGACGCGATGGTCATAGGCCTTGAGCCGGATCCGGATGCGCTGCGCCATTTGTTGCCTTGGGGCTCCTGCTTGCTCTGTCTTACTTGTCGATCTTGGTGACGACGCCGGCGCCCACGGTGCGCCCACCCTCGCGGATGGCGAAGCGCAGGCCCTGATCCATCGCGATCGGCTGGATCAGCTCGATCTCCATCTGGACGTTGTC
>PLDE01000307.1 GCA_003135035.1 Candidatus Dormiibacterota bacterium
GCAACCACGTCATCAAGAAGCTCTCCGGCACGTCGCATGCCGACCCCTATATCCCGGAGTCAGTGGACGAGCTCACTAAGCTGAGGATCCGCCACGCGGGTTCCGCCATCTCTGATCAGCCCCACCAAATCGGACCCGGGTTCGTACTCACCAGCTCGCTCGGGAATAGGGGGGTGGCTCGCTCCAGATCCGCACCCCTAACCGTGGCTGGCGCTCGACGAACTCGACCGAGGCCCTATTGGCGGTAGCGCGGATCTCATCGTGCTCGTGCTCGCTGCCGCCATCTGGCGTCGCTGGCCACCCCAGCAAATAGGCCCTGCACGCCACCCAACGGGCGTCGGAACCGGTTCTTCGAGGCGCGACTCTGATCTCAATTTGATGGTCGGGAAGACAGGATTCGAGCCTGCGGCCCCGAGTCCCCCAGATCTACCCCAACTGTCCCTCCATGTGCGTCGGGGGCCATGTGGGTTCGCGACACGGCGGGAGGCATCCAGGGCGGTCCGCGGAGGCCGCCCTCATCCAGCGGGACTACCGTCAGTTATGCCGTCAATCCCGCGGTGCAGGTCCGACCGAAAAGGGAGGTCAGGTAAAGGTAGCTTGACATTGCGGCTGAGTAAAGGTACCTTTACCTGGTGCGAAACCAAGTCCGAGAGGGACGGGTCCATCGGGGACTGTCACAGGCCGAACTGGCGGCGGCGCTGGGCGTCTCCCGACAGACGGTGATCTCTATCGAAAGCGGTCGTTACTTGCCGTCCCTACCGCTGGCCCTTCGGATCGGACGGTTCTTTGGCATGCCGGTCGAAAGGATTTTCGATCCGGAAGAGGAGGTGAGCGAATGAGTCGAAGGAAATACCCTCGTCTGTGGGCTCCAATCGCGGTCGGAATCATGGGTTCGGCGCTAGCGGCCGCCGTTGGCGTCAGCCGGGGATGGGGTGCTGCAAGCGGAGTCGAGGCGGCGGTACTTCTAGTTGCCGCCTTTGTCTACTTCTTGGGAGGGAGCGACAGCGATGCGGGAGCCGTGCTTGGTAACCGGCCCGACGAGCGACAAGTGCTCGTAAGGCTGAAATCCCAGGCATTGGCCATGAAGGTCATGTATTTGGGTGCTCTTATCGGTTGGGCGGTTACGATCGCGCTAAAGGGCCTGTATTGGCCCTTTGATCTTATTTTCTCTGCTGGCGGTCTGGCGTACTTGATTGGCTTGGGGCTCTATGGCACGCACGAAGACAGACCGATCGGACCAATCGGATCGACAGATGCCCTTCAGGACTCTCCGAGAGAGCCTTACAACTCGATGAACGGGTAACTGCCCTTCTGTACGACCACTGGAAACGTATACGTCGTACCAACCCGCTCCGAGGCATTCATCGCGCACCCGGCGTGATCTCCCCGTTGCTGAGGAGGTCGGACATGGCTTCGACCGCCTCACGCTGCACCTCATAGGCACTGAAGCTAAGCTCTGAGAGAGGTGATCCTGATCTCAGACTTATGGTCGGGGAGACAGGACTCGAACCTGCGACCCCCAGTCCCCCAGACTGGTGCGCTAACCACCTGCGCTACTCCCCGCGACCGTTGGTGGAGCATATCAGGCACTAGAATTGCGAACTGGATATGCCATGGATGCGCCACTGCGGCAACTGCGACCGTGAGTTCCCGATTTATCGCCTAGCCGCCGTTCTGCTGGACGGTGAGCTCACCTCTCTCTGCCCCGGCTGCATGCAGACCGAGCACGATCGGATTTCTGTCCCTTACGCGCCCCAGACCCCAGGCGCGGCCCAGACCAGCACCTCTCGAACTTCCTGGTGATCCGGGCCCCTTTCCGAGAGCGGCTCGCGGAGGCGATCGCGCTACGAGGCGCCCCTCTCTGCGTCGGCTTGGATCCCGATCCGGAGCAGATACCACGCTCCCTGGGAGAGGGGGCAGATGCGCTCCGCCGACACACTCTCGCTGTCGTCGAAGCGACCTCATCTTTCGCGGCGGCGTACAAGCCCAACTTGGCTTTCTTCGAGCGCTTCGGCGCTTCTGGATTCGCAGTCCTGGAAGAGGTGATCCAGGCCGCGAGTCGCCACGCCCCAGTGATCGCGGACGCCAAGCTTGGCGATATCGGTAGCACAGCTCTCGCCTACGCCGAGGCGATTTACGACGTCCTGGGCGCGGACGCCTGCACCGTCAATGGCTATCTGGGCGCTGATTCCATCGAGCCGTTTTTAGCCCGAGAGGACCGGTTTGCCTTCATCGTCTGCCGGACCAGCAACCCCGGCGCCAGCGACATCCAGGATCTCCTGGTGGGCGAGCAACAGCGACCCCTGTACCTTGAGGTAGCCCGCCGTGCCGTGGAGTGGAACGGCAGGGGAAATGTCGGACTGGTAGCCGGGGCGACTTGGCCCGCCGAGATCGGGCGGATCCGTGAAGTAGCGCGAGAACTGCCCATCCTGCTGCCGGGGGTGGGGCGGCAGGGAGGTGATCTGGGCGACGCGGTCCGTGCCGCCGCGGGGCGTGACGGCACGGGCTCTTATCTGGTCAGTGCCTCGAGAGCAATCGGTCACGCATCGTCCGGAGAGGACTTCGCCGAGGCGGCCGGCCAGGCCGCATCGGATCTCCGAGACCAACTTCGACAGATAACTAAGGCGGGGGCCCGAATCAACCTAGCCACCCTCCCAGGTGAGGAGTAGCCTGAGGCGCATGGTGCCCAGGCGGGCCGTGGCCGGCTCCCCCGTTCTCGCCCTGGCCGTGGCGGTCTTAGTACTGGCGGGCTGCGCTACCAGTCCTAGCCCAAAGCCATCTCCTTTGCAGCTGACCCCGCGTTCCAGTCCCAGTGCCAGCACGGCGCCTTCGGCGGTGACCGTGATCGCACCGCTCGGAGTCAACTTTCGCAGCACCCCTTCCGCTTCGGCGTCTGTGGTCGGGGTGATCCCCCAGGGGGTCTCGCTCCCCCTGCTGGACCCCAAGCCAGCGTCTGGCGGATGGTGGAAAGTACAGGGGGCGACCCAGACGGGCTGGATCACCTCCGACTCTCAGTACACCTCGACGCTCAGCTTCCAGACCTTTGAGGGGGGGAGCAATGTCCCGTGGTCAGTGATGTATCCCGGAGGCTGGAACTTCGACCAGGAGAACGCGGGGCCAGTCATCTTTAATGGCCCCCAGGGAGCATCGATAACCTTCGACACCGCCGCCACGACCGCGCAACTTCCGGCGGCGGCCTCGACCGGAGAGACGCAGAGCGGCGTCACCTCGATTGAGGTCTACGGGGTCACCGCCTCATTGGTGCGCTACGCGAGTACCGCCGAGTACAAGGCGTCGGCTGAATTTCAAGCGCAGTCCGGACTTGCCTTCCTAATCCAGGCGCAGTTGCCCCCCAAGAGCGGCGCCGCCACCTTCAACCTCTTCTTGGAGACGGTCTTCATCACCCCGGCGGCGACTCCCTCTCCCTGATCCGTCGCGGTTGCTCCAGTCGGTCTGCCAACTCTTCATATGCGGCCACGCGGGCCGAGTCGACAACCTTGGTGTAGCCCTGCATGGTGTTGAGATTGGCATGGCCGAGCACTTCCTGGACCAAGCGCACGTTACCGGTGATGGTCAGCAGCTCAGTTGCCGTGGTGTGTCGCAAAACATGGGGGGATTTGAGTCCCTCAACCCCAGTTGCCAGGCGCACCCGCCGGACAATGTGGCGGGCGCCCGCGCTGGTCAGTTGGCGCTTGCCCCGCGCTGCCGAGGAGCGGTCATAGTTGAGGAAGAGCGCCGGCTCCCGGTCGTGGCGGGCATCCAGATACGTGCGCACGGCTTGGGTTGCCTGGGGAGTGAGGTGGACCATCCGCTCCTTCGATCCCTTGCCGCGGACTACCAAGCGACCCTCGCTGTTGATCTGGGCCCGCTTGACCGAGAGCGCTTCGGAGATTCGGCAGCCGGTGCTGATCAGAAAGTGGATCAAGGCCGCGTCGCGCAAGCCCGCCTCCTCGCTTCCGTGGTCGTAGTTGAGCACCAGCCGGGCGTCGGTCGTGCTGAGAGGCTTCGGTAGCGGTGCCGAGATGCGGGGAATGTCAATGTGCGCGGCCAGATCCTCAGTGATCCATCCCTCGCGCAGGGCATAGCGGAGAAACCCGCGCAGAGCCTGGAGTCGGCGCGCCCGCGAACTGAGGGCCAAGCCGACTTGCCCTAGCTGCCTCTGATACGCGCGAACCATGTCGCGGCTGAGCTGGCTAGTGTCGGCCGCAGGGTCCTTGAGAGCCGCCCAGAACCGAACCGCCTGGTCCAGATCCGTTTGGTAGGCCCGGATGGTTTGGCCACTGCGGGCTCGGACCACTGCCAAGTAGGTCAGATACTCCTGAGTGGCCCGGGGGATTTCCACCACCCCAGCCTAATGAAGCCCTCCCCGGTGGGGACGGGTTGGTCTGCTGTCCGCAGGGCGGTCGCGGTGGAGTTGGGCAAGGCGGAGTTGGACGAGGCGGAGGCGGAGGCGGAGGCGGAGGCGGAGGCGGAGGCGGAGGCGGAGGCGGAGGCGGAGGCGGTGGGGGTGGTGGAGAGGTCGTGATTGAGGTCGCCG
>PLDE01000211.1 GCA_003135035.1 Candidatus Dormiibacterota bacterium
GATCACGGAATCTGGGAGGTCAGGGGCGAACAGCAGGACTACGTCCACAGCAAGGTGATGGCCTGGAATGCCCTGCGCACTGCCTCGCACCTTGCTGACCGGGGCCGGATCTCTTCCTCGCCAGAACCCTGGGGTGAGGAGGCTCAGAAAATCCGGAGCGCCATCGCCGCCCGGGGCAAGGGCCCGACCGGAAGTCTGGCGATTTCGTTCCAAGAGAAGGGCATGGATTCCGCTCTGCTGGCGGCCTACCTGGTCTCCTTCATCAGCCCGACGGATGCTGACGCCGCAGCGACCCTCGACGGCGTGGTTGCGGAACTGGAGCGATGGCCGCTCATGGCCCGGCACTTTCCGGAGCGTGACGGTATCGACGCACCAAGCTTCCCCTTCATCTTCCCTGGGCTTTGGGCCGCCAGCGCTGAGGCGCTGCTGGGACGACAGCTAGCCGCCGAGACTCGCCTCCAAGCCATCTGCCGACTCGGCGGGCCATCGGGGCAACTGTCGGAAGTGGCTGAGCCCGCGACCGCTGCCCTGTGGGGCAAATTTCCTCAGGTGCAGAGTCATGCGGCGCTGGTGGACGCGGCCCTGACGATCTGGCCATCCCCTGAGGGAAGTTTCTCCGTGACCGTCCATATACTGGGCAGCGGAGGAGCCGGGACCGCTTGGAGCACTCTTGCCCCGTTCGTCTAGTGGCCAAGGACACCGCCCTCTCAAGGCGGAGATCAGCGGTTCGAATCCGCTACGGGGTACCACACCTGCCGCTTGCGGCGGCCTAGGGGAGCAGTGAGCAGCAATCCGGATCCGCCAACAGGGCAAGCTCGGTCCATCAGCAGTGTCCCGATGGTGCCCCATGGTCATCAGATCCAGGCGGTCCACCAAACCGTGCTGCCGGACGAGGACCCGGCGGCAGTGGCACGTCTGACCGAAATCCTGGGATCCACCGCCGGTGTTCGGAGCTCTGACCAGGCCGATCAACTGCGCCAGCTCTGCGCCAGCTTTCCCGGCTTCCTCGACGCCTGGGCCCGACTGGCGGAGGTGGCCTATGCGGATGCTGATCCGGTCGCGGCTTATGCGTTCGCCCGGGTGGGATATCACCGCGGCCTCGACCGCCTGCGGCGGCATGGTTGGGGCGGCACCGGGCAGGTGCAGTGGGCGGTCCCCAGCAACCGTGGTTTCTTGCGCAGCCTCTACCTGCTGATGCTCGCGGCCGCCGCTGTTGGCGAGGAGGAGGAAGCTACCCGCTTCCCGCAGTTCCTCCTCGACTTGGATCCTGACGATGGCCTCGCCGTGGCCCACCTGCGTCCTCTCAGTTCAGGCGACCTAGTCGCAGTCGAAGAGCTCCCCTAGGCGGAAGGTACAGGAGCTTCCCCAGTTGGGGGGTCGAGCTTGCCGCCCTTGGGAACCGGGCCCTTGAAGCCGGCCGCGGTGCGGTGGCCGCCGCCGCCGTATCGAGCAGCGATCAGGCTCACGTCGACGCCTCCAGGCGTCGATCGCAGTGACCAGCGGGCGGCGTCGCCGCTGCCCTGCCACCAGACCCCAGCAAAGGGGTGCCCGGCCGCTAGCACGTCGCCGATCTCGCTCTGAAGCACCGCGCTGTTTACGGTGGGAACCACGGTGCCGAGAATCTCCACGGGGGTGGCGTGGGCCGCTACCCGCTCGACCATGCGACGCTGATAGCGGAGCAGGGCACGACCTTCGACGCGCAACTGTTCCACATCGATGGAATCCCATGTTTTGAAGTCAAAGTCATGAGCCCGCAGAGCAGCCGAAACCTCTTCACTCTCCGGCAGTGCATGCCGCCACAAGTCACGGTCTTGCACGTAGCGGAGGAGCGCTGGAACCGGCTCCTCGTGGAGGTACTGCCAGGCCATCACAGCGCCACTGCGGTCCATGTCGAAGACGCAATAGGGTAGATCCGCGAGCTCGCTGGCCGCGGAGCGATGGTGGTCGAGCACGACCAGGCTGGCCGACGCTTCGGCGAGGCGCTCGGTGGTGCCTCGGTCGTAAGCGAAATCCGCCATCAGCACATGTCGTCCCTTGGTCTTAGGCGGTGGGTCGCCGTGGTTGACCGGCACGTAGTCGGCGCCCTCGCCGTACCGCTTCCAGGCTGCAAAGGCGGCCCCGAAGCCGTCTGGACAGTCACCGTGGTAGACGACCAAGGGCCGCGTTCCCGAGGCGCCGGTAGGGTCGGCGCGGTCGGCCGTGGGCAGCAGCAAAGACGTCCCCCTCTCTTGATTAGTCATCGGTTACTGGACGTAGATGAATCCCATCACACCATCGGTATTGGGGACATAGCGCTGATCCTCATCGTACGGGCTGACGTAGTTGACTTCGTCGACGATGAAGGCCGACCCATCCACGCCGACCACCCAGGCCACGTGGCCGAGCGAGCTGTAGGCCCCCCCACCCCGCCACACCACGATGGAATCCACCTCCGGGGTCATCCCGATGGGGTAGGGATTGGCGGAATTGGCGTCGCCGGCGATCCAGCCATCGGCGTTGGCCGACCAGTCGATGTTGGCTTCTGAGGCAGCGAACCAGGTGCATTGTCCCTGCGGGTAGTCGTCAGGGAATGACCCCAGATTGGGGTAACCAGAGTAGACAGTAAGGACTCTGCCGCCGTCACCCAGAGAACCCCCTCCCCCGGAGGCGGAATCTTCTTCCTCCAGGATCTGAATTTGCGTGGAGATATCTTGAATTTGCGTGGAGATTTGGGCCGCCTGCCCGGTTAGGCTGCCCTGCTCAGCGGTGAAGCTGTTTTCCGCCGCCTGCAACTGGTTGGCCTGGCTCTGCAGTCCGGCGACCAGCGCTGCAACCTGCTGTTCTTGCGCCTGCTGCTGAGCCTGGAGGATCTTCAAAGCATTGGTATCCGCGATCAGTTGCTTCGTGAGCGAATCGAACTGCTGGCGCACCGTCTGCAGGTCAACGGTGTCGTCCACTAGTTTGGAGATGCTGGAGCTGTTGGCGAGGGCCGCGGCGAAGGAATCGTTGGCGTTCCTTTGATAGAGAACGGTGACCAGGGCGGCAAGCTGAGTTCGATCCTTTGCCATCTGAGCTTCAGTTGCTGTCAGTTGGTTGTTGGTCGCGTTGAGCTGAGCGGTATCGGTGCTCAGCTGGGTCTGGTCCTCTGAGAGCTTCTGCTGAATCGCGGTGATCTGCGTCTCGGTGGCGGCGGCCTGTTGGCCGGCGGAAGCGGCCTGGCCCTCCAGGGCTGCCAGCTGACTCAGCAGAACCGACTGTTGCTGTTGAAGACTTGCGATCTGAGATTGGTAGCTTGCCGAAGCGGGGGACGTGGACAGCAACGAGGCCGCTACGGCAACAATTCCGAACACGCCGAACTGGGCGGCGGCGCGTAGTGCTCGCGTAATTCGGACTTGAGACATAGGCAAGGACGTGAGATGTGATTGTCTCGGCCTTTGACTCTAACAGTGATCACGTCGGCCTGCAAGTTCGGTGACGATCGGGTAGTGGCTTAATTTGGATTGGGCCTAAGTTGAGATCAGAGTTAGACTTATGGCATGCCCAAGCGCTCAAGGAAGCCAGCCGACCTCAACCGGATGGCCTACGAGATCGTCCGTCAGTCCACGGACCCGGACTACGACCCCAACCCTGGCAAGAATCCGGCTGCGGTCGAACTCGGCCGGCTGGGAGGGCTCAAGGGTGGAAAAGCCAGAGCGGCCAAACTCTCCCCTGAGAAGCGATCCGAGATCGCCAAGAAGGCCGCAGCGGCCAGGTGGGGCAACCCGTAGCGCTACCGACGCCGAGGGAGCGCGCCTAGACTTCAGGGGCGCCGGTCAGCGACTCCGCCAGGACCGCGGCTTGAGCTGGGCCATTTGCTCCGGGTGACTGGCCAACCATGCCGCCTCGCGTCGGCCACAGCGTGTCGCGGCCGTCACCGAACGGTGGTTGCAGTCGCAGCGCCAAATGACTTGGCCACTGGCGTTCCGCACCTCACCCCAATACCGTTTGGGCCGTGGCTTGTACTGAAACTGCTTGAGGTAGCTGCGAAGCAAGCCCACAGGGCAATCATGGCACATCGCTCGGGAACCGGAGACACGATCCTACTCCGGGTGACGCCCACAATCCGTAGTGCGCGAGTCCGTTTCAGGGTCACTTCGGTTGACTTCGGCGGGAAGGCCCGGACTGACTTTTTTGTAACGGTCGGAACGCGCCTAGACTTCTGGGGATGGTGGGGGCGCGACATGGATGGGGCGGCGCTGCTGTCCTCTTTGGACTAGCTGGCGAGATCGTTTTTGGGGTCTTGCACCCGGGTGGGCTCGTCGTGACCGTTCCGCTCCTCGTGGTGGCGGGGCTGCTCGGATTGGTCGGGATGGGGCAGCTGGCTTGGGACACACAGCCGATTCGTCGTCTTAGGACTGCCGCCTCGCCGCAAGTTATTTCTCCCGTCGGGGTCGGTATCACGGCATGTCAAGACCCCTCAGCCCACTTGACCGGAGCAGCTCAAATCGGGGAGTTGCTTCGAGTTCTTCGAAAGGTGATGGCGGAGAACGAGAGTTCAATTCGGCTGCTGCGGCCAGCCAAGGAGTTGGGCGATAAGTGGGAATTGAAGGAAGCCCTGTCGGTGCGCGTATGGAAGGCTAACGAGGATTATCTAAGTCGGCAGCGCAACATCCAGTCCCTTCTGGATGCGCTTGGCAATGCCTGCCGCCAGGCGGAGCGGTTGAACGCGCTGTACCTCTCGTCGACCACTAAAAAGAACCCTGACGACCCAAGGGATGACCCCTTGGCGGCACTGAAGGTCTTTACCAATGCGGGAGTTATCTTGGCCGTCAAGATGCTTGACCTCGACAGTTCCTAGCCCAGGAGTTCCACGATCTCCTCAACGGCCCAAACGTGGTCCGTCACCCCAGCCGCCATCGCGGGAGTCCGAGGGTAAGGATTAGCCAGGCTCTTGTGGGGCCGAGCGAAGTTGTAGAACTGGTAATGGAGCGCCACCGCAGCGTCGAGATTTGCGGCCTTCTTGCTGAATCCGTTGGTCAGTCGAGTGAACCGGCGCATGCCCATCCGCATCGTTAGGTTCTGCCGCTCGATATGGCTCGTCGTGACCTTGGCCGGGTCCGGGTCGCCGCTGACCAGTCGGCGCTCGGCGGTGATGAATCGGGATGGGCTGTAGCGCCGTTTGGACTCGGGAAGTTCCCCGTAGACCTTCACAAGCTGGCCGTAGTCCACGTCCGCACCGAAGGCTTCCTCCACGGCGGTGAGGTAGCAGACCAGGCCATCTGTCGTGAGCTGCGTCCGGTTGGCGATCCGCTCCCGCACGTCGGTCATGAAGTCGATGGCGGTTGGGGTGTCCCGCTCCCCCACCAGCCAGCTAAGGACGAGCTTCGTGTCGGCGTCCATCGCTACCCAAGTCCAAATGTCGCCGTACCCGAACTCTCCGCGGTGTTCCTCAGGCACGTTGGCTTCCTTGGCATAGCAGAAGGCCCAAATCTCGTCGGCCTCAACCCGGCGGCAGGTCAGCCCGCGAAGGGCATCGTTCTGGTAGTCCGAGCAAGCCTTCGCTAGATCGACCAGGAGGCTCGAAACGGTGTTGCGAGCCACACCCGTCATGCGGGCGGTGGACCGGATGGAGTTGCCTTCGACGAGGCACTTCACCACCTGGACCCTCTTGGCTGTCGGTAACTGGTTCATATTGAGTATTATGCTTGAGTTGTTGGAACAAGTCAAGCATTTGGTGTAATAAGATCCCCCGCACAAGTGTTTCTCTGACTCATCTGACGGTGCTATAATAGCGAACGGGCGTTCGAGGACAAATCTATGATGTTTGAGTTCAGGGAACGCAAGGCGACGGAGGCTGCCGCGCGTCTGCTCGAGTTGGGCGGAGGCCGGATGGCCTACATGAAGCTCATCAAGCTGCTCTACATGGCGGACCGCCAGTCCCTAGTCGAAACTGGCTTCTCCATAACTGGAGATCGGATGTTCTCGATGGAGCATGGGCCGGTCCTTAGTCGCTTGCTCAACTGGCTAAAGAGAGAAGCCCACCCGTCAGCTGCATGGCGAGGCATGGTCTCGCCGCCAGTCGGTTATGACGTGGATCTCGTCCAGCCACTACCCGCCGCACTGGCGACGCTTTCCGATTATGAGATCGACCTACTCGCCACCGTCTGGAGCAATTACGGCCACATGGATCAATTCCAGCTTGAAAAATACCTCCACGACACCCTTCCGGAGTGGGTAAATCCCGGGAAATCGAGCGACCCCATCGAGGTAGAGACGATTCTCCGGGCAGAGGGCTGGACGGACGACGACATTGCGGCTTGGTCCGAAGAACTCAACGCTGCATCATCCATGTCAAGGCTTCTTTCCGGCAGCGTAGCCTGATCTCGTAGGTCGGTGGTGGCGCTCCAGATCGGGGACGCCCTTCGCGAATGCAATCCCACCAGTGACCACCACGTGTGGATCATTTGCACCCGTCCCGACATGGCGGGGAAGATCGTTCTCCTCAACATGACTTCGCGCCGGAGAGGAAGCGACCAGACGTGTCTTCTCCTCAAGGGTGATCATCCCACCGTGACTCATCCGACAGTGATCAACTTTCGCGAGGGCTGGGTTCGACCCTTAGAGCGCGTCGAGTGGCTAGTTCAGTCCCGCGCTCTTCAACACGAGCCAGCCGCGTCGTTCACGCTTCTAGACCGCATGCGCAAGGGTGCGCTGCTGTCTAGATTTACCCCACCAGACATAAAGGCAGCGATCGCCGCGTGTATATGGCCCCTGCCTGAAGTCAAGTGAGGTGACCCTGAAATTGAGCCACTACCGACGATCGGGTACGGCGGGCACGCTCTACGCGACTCTCAGGCGCTGGGGGATCGACGAGTGGGGATGTCGATCGGCACGAGCTGGCTAGCTGATTTGTCCCGGCGTCGAAGTCAAGTCCCACGGAGTGGT
>PLDE01000197.1 GCA_003135035.1 Candidatus Dormiibacterota bacterium
AGGCCTACCTTGTCGGCTGAGCCGGGAACGCCCCCAGCGCCTCAGGGAGCTGCCCTGGCGACCGAGTTGCTCTCCGCCGGCTACGCCGGCCGGCCCGTCATCCAGGAGATCTCGATCAGGGTCTCACCGGGAGAGGTGGTCTCAGTGGTGGGGCCCAACGGCTCGGGAAAGAGCACCCTGCTCAAGTCCCTGGTCGGCATCGTCCAGGTCCTCGGCGGCAAGGTGCTCTGGGACGGGGCTGACGTGACCAGCTGGGCTCCCGACGCAGCCGCCCGTGCTGGGGTCGGCTACGTCCCCCAGGTCGACGATGTCTTCTCTCCGCTGACCGTCCGGGAGAACCTGGAGATGGGTGGCTACCTCCTGCCCGTGCGCGAGGTGCCCCAGCGCATTGCCCACGTCCTGGAGGTGTTTCCCCAGCTGGCCCGGATGCTCTCGCGGAAGGCGGGCCGACTCTCCGGCGGCGAGCGGAAAATGCTGGCCATGGGCCGGGTCCTGATGTTGGAGCCCCGGGTCTTTGTACTCGATGAGCCAACGGCCAACCTCGCCCCCGTCCTGGCCAGGACCCTCCTTGAGGACCACATCCGCCAACTCAGCGCCAGCGGCGCCTCGGTTCTGGTGGTCGAGCAGCGAGCCCGCGCCGTTCTCGCCATCTCCGATCGCACCTATGTGCTGACGGGCGGCAGGTGCCGGATGGAGGGGGTGCCGGCTGAGCTGCTCGCCAGCCCCGATTTCGTGGACACTTTCCTCGGCGGCCGGCGGCTCCGCGAACCCTCCGAGGAGGAATAGGCGGAGACGGCCATGCGCTGTCGCGGAGCCATCTCGGCACTCCCGAAGCTACCGGACCTGAGTCACCCCGATGGGTGATTGACATGTTGCGGGCGACAACATATGCTGCCGCGGGGCCGAGCAGGCGCCGCCCCAGGCGGCCCCAAGTCAAGGGTGGGCTGGGGTGCCGCGAGGTCCCAGAGTGATTTCGGTGAGTCTGGCCAGACTCCCCCGGCGAGGTTAGGCGGCCACCGATTAAGGCGGAGGGAGGAGATTCATTTAGGAGGCGCTCTCGGGAGTCTTCGATTGATCGGCGTGGCTTCAAGTCCGAGCCCGGTGGCGGCGGTGAATTAGCGACGGCGATTCTGATTCAGGAAAGTTAGGAGAGGAAAGGCATGGCAAGTCCATCACGGATTCGGAGCCGGCACGGGGGCGCCGGACGCATGACGGTGCTAGGCGTGACCGCCTTGGCCGCAGTGCTCCTGGCTGCGGGTGGCTCCGTCAGCGCAGCGAGCCGGCCGGCCAAGGCGGTGCTGACATCGTCGAGCTCGCTTACCACTTCATCGTTCAATCGCAACTTCTCGGCGATGCTCACGCTCAAGTCGCTGGTCAAGGAAGGCCACGGCGGCATTACCGCCATCCTTCCCGACACGGTTAGCTCGGCACGCTACACCGAGTTTGACGCGCCCTTCTTGACCACGGCGCTGCAGACGGCCGGATTGTCCTCGTCCCAGATCACCGTCGAAAATGCGGACGGTAGTGACGCGACCGAGCTCAGCGACGCCCAGGCGGCGGTCACCGCGGGCTCCAAGGTGCTCATCATGGATCCCCTCGACTCCGGGGTTGGGGCGGCCATCGAGAGCTACGCCAAGAGCCACGGCGTCGATGTCATTGACTACGACCGGCTCACCCTGGGTGGCAGCCGTGAGTACTACGTGAGCTTCAACAACGTCAAGGTGGGAACCCTGATCGGCCAGGGATTTGTCGCCTGTGTCGCCGCTTGGCATGTGAAGAAGCCTGACGTGGTGGTCATGCACGGTGCGGTCACCGACAACAACGCCACTCTCTTCGCCCAGGGCTACAACGCAGTCCTCAAGCCCTATTTCAAGTCCGGCAAGTACGTTGACGTCACCAATACCGCCGGCACCTGGGATCCGCCGACCGCGCTGACTGAGTTCCAGCAAGCCTATACGGCCCATTCCAACATCAACTCGGCGGTGATCCCCAACGACGAGACCGGCGCGCCGATCATCACCTACCTGCAGACGCTGCACATCAAGGCCAAGACCTTCCCGACCACCGGGCAGGACGCGACTCTGGTCGGTCTCCAGAACGTGCTCAGCGGCTACCAGTGCGGCACCGTCTACAAGCCGATTTACGAAGAGGCGCAAGCAGCCGTGGCGCTGGCCGTCTACCTGCGCGCGGGCAAGACGCCTCCGGCCTCCTTGGTCAACTCGACCACTGAGGACACCCAAGCCAACGTCGCGGTACCTTCGGTTCTCCTGGCACCCGAGTGGGTGACCGCTAAGAACATGAAGTCGACCGTTGTCGCCGACGACTTCGTCCCCGCATTCCAGCTCTGCGCCGGCAGCTTCACCAAGGCCTGCAAGGCAGCTGGAATCAAGCCCTGATTCTCTCTATCTAAACTTTCCTACCGTGTCGTCTTCCACGACCGGCCCGCGCCGGGCGCCTGGTGGGGGCGGAGACACTGGGTCTCCGCCTTCGCCGGGCGACGGCCCGCCCCTGCTCGAGCTGCGGGGGGTCTGCAAGAACTTCGGACCAGTGCAGGCGCTGGTCGACATCAGCCTGGCCATTCCCCGTGGACAGGTAACCGCCCTGGTTGGTGACAACGGAGCCGGCAAGACGGCCATGATCAAGACCATCTCGGGGATCTGGCCCCCCGACGGCGGCCAGGTCGTCTGGGATGGCCGCGTGGTCCACATGCACAGTCCCAAGGAGGCGACCGCACTGGGGATCACCACCGTCTATCAAGACCTCGCTCTATGTGACAACCTGGACATCGTCCAGAACATGTTTTTAGGCCATGAGCCACTCCGTTTCGGCACTCTGGATGAGATCACCATGGAGTTGACCGCCCGCCAGACGCTGGACTTGCTGGCGGTCACCACCGTGCGTTCCATCCGGCAGCCGGTGGCCTCTCTCTCGGGCGGCCAGCGCCAGACAGTGGCCGTCGCCCGAGCCGTTATGGCCCATTCCAAGCTGGTCATCCTCGATGAGCCCACTGCCGCTTTGGGGGTGGCTCAGACGGCTATGGTCCTGGGCTTGGTCAAGCGCTTGGCCGAGCAGGGAGTCACCGTCCTCATGGTCTCCCACAACCTGAACGACGTATTCGAGGTGGCTGACCGCTTGGTCATCCTCCATCTCGGCCACCTGGTGGTGACCGGGCCTGCCTCCGACTTCGACCGTCAGCTGGCGGTGGAGTACATGACGACCGGCCGCGCTCAGCGGGCCAGCACAGCCCCGGCCTCGGCATGACCACAACCAGCGGAGGGCCCAAGGCAGGCCGGGAGGAGGACTCTCGACCCAGCCCCGCCAATGCGACTGATCAGGAGCAACTCACCGAGGCAGCCGCCCTGGAAGCGGCGCTGGCGGTCGACCCTTCGCTGCTGGCCAGCTCGGTCGGTGAGTACATGCGCGCCTGGTGGAAGCGGGTTCGCGGCGGGGACACCGGAGTGCTGCCCATCGTCGTCGGTCTGGTGGCGATTGTCATCATCTTTCAAGTTCAGAACTCGCTCTTCCTCTCCTCGGGCAACATCACCAACCTCTTCATCCAGGCCTCCGTCTTCGTCCTCTTCGGCATGGCTGAGGTGTTCGTCCTCCTGCTTGGCGAGATCGACCTCTCGGTCGGCTATGTGGCCGGGGTGGGAGCGGTGGTCGTGGCCCTGCTGGTCGGCCCCGTCGGCCTGCCCTGGATCGTCGCGGTGATGGCCGGCCTGGCGGCGACGACAGCGATCGGGATCGTTCAGGGCACGCTGGTCACCCGGCTGCATCTGCCCTCCTTCGTGGTGACCCTTTCCGGACTTCTCTTCTTCGAGGGAGCCATGATCTGGATGGTCGACACCTTCAGTCCCACCACCGGGGGTGTGATCACGGTGACCAACCCCGTGATTGCCGACCTCGTCAATGGCAACATGACGGCGATCGAAGGCTGGATCACCCTGTTGGTCGTCTTCGTCGCCTATGCGGCCATCACCGTGCGCCGCGAATCCCGGCGCCGGAGCCAGGGTCTGACCGCACCGCCCGCCCGATTGACAGTGATCAGGTTGGCCCTGGTCCTCTTGGCCGGGGTGCTCTTGGTGCTGATCTTCAACTCCACCCGAGGTCCGGGCGTCGGATTCAGTGGCCTGCCGCCGGTAATTCCCGCCATCCTGGTGGTTCTGGTGGCGTTCACCTTCCTGCTCAGTTCCACCCGCTTCGGGCGTTACGTGTACGCCATCGGGGGCAACGCGGAAGCCGCTCGACGGGCGGGCGTCAACCTGGCCCTGACCAGAACCGCAGCGTTCGCCCTCTCCGGCTTCACCGCCGGGCTGGCGGGCATCGTCTACGAGTCGCGCCTGGAATCCATCTCAACCGATATCGATGGCGGGACCTATGTCCTCTACGCGGTGGCGGCAGCGGTAATCGGGGGCGCCAGTCTCTTCGGAGGCCGCGGCAAACCAGTACACGCGCTCCTCGGTGGCGTGGTCATCGCAGCCATCTACAACGGCATGGGCCTGCTCGGACTGGCCGCCGCCATCCAGTACATGGTCACCGCTTTGGTACTGCTCGCCGCGCTCACGGTGGACAGAGTGGCCCGCCGCGGCCGGGCTTTCAGAAGCGCCGACGGCTGACTCTATCCTGAGCCCAGTGGACCATGGCCCGGACTGAGCGCGGGGCAACCCAGGAAGCCGTCCGGCGGCACAACCTGGCCACCCTGCTGGGCCACCTGCATCGCCACGGCCCCACCTCAAGGGCTCAGCTGACACGTCTGCTCGGGCTCAACCGAGCCACCATCGGCACCCTGGTCGACGAGCTGGCCAGCCGGCGCTTGGCGGGTGAGGATGCCGAACCCGAGCGCGGCGCCCAGGGGCGTCCGTCCAAGGTTGTTAGCGCGCGGACGGACTCCTTCATGGTGGTTGCGGTGGAGATCGGGGTGGACGCGATCACCCTGGCCCTGGTCAGCTTGGGGGGGACAGTCATCGCCCGCGACCGCTGCCTGCTCGAGAGTGACGAGGATCGCTCCTTCGAACGAGTCGTTAGCAGCATCTCCGCGCTGACCGGCTCGCTCCTCCGGCGCTCCCAGGGGTCCTTCACCTGCGTGGCTATGGGGGTGGCCGTCCCCGGAGCGGTGCACCCGCAGGATGGGCTGGTCCACTTCGCACCCAACCTGGGCTGGCGGAACCTGGCCCTGGCCGACCGACTCCGCGAGTCGGTGGCTCAGGAGATGGTAGTGCTGGTCGGTAACGACGCCAACCTGGGCGCCATCGCCGAGCACGCCCGGGGCATCGCCGGAGGCGTCAACGACCTCGTCTATCTGCACGCTGAGGCGGGCGTTGGCGGAGGAATCATCACCGGCGGCCGCATGCTGGAGGGATCGACCGGCTACGGCGGCGAGGTCGGCCACATGCAGGTCAACCCGGACGGCTCCGCGTGCCACTGCGGGGCCCGGGGCTGCTGGGAGACGGAAGTCGGCGAGGACGCCCTCGTTCGCCGCGCCGGCCTGCAGCCGGGTGGCCGCTCCCCAGCCGAGGAAGTGCTCCGCCGCGCTCGGGCAGGAGATGCTCAGTGCCGTGAGGCGGTCGAGATCACGGCGCGCTGGATCAGCGTCGGCCTGATCGACCTGGTCAACAGCCTGAATCCCGAGATGCTCATCCTGGGGGGCATGTTCCAGGAGCTCCTCGACTTGGCTCGACCCACCATCGCCCGGCTCCTCCACGAAGGCATCTACGACGCCGAGCATCAGCGCGTCGAGCTGGTCAAGCCTCGATTCGGCCGGGACGCCGTGCTCATGGGGGCCGCGGAGTTGGCCCTTCAGGTCATCCTCAACGACCCTGCCTCGATGCCACTCTGCGACCGTGACGACCGGCCCTTGGCCGTGCCCCTGCCGCCCACCGGAGACAGCGGCAGTCGCGACCTCTTGGCGGCCCTTCCCCTACGGGCCCGGCGCTAGCCCAAGACCGGCGCGACTAACCCGCTGGCGCGACCTGGGCGGGACGTTGGCCGGCAGCTACCACCTCTTTGATGGCATCCGCCAGAGCCAGCGCCGAGTCGGCCCCCAGCTCGAGCGCCACTCTGGCGCCGGGACCGAGGGCCGGATTGAGGAAGTCCAGGTTGAGGGTGTGCTCAGACTGGGCATGGACCGGGTGATCGAAGTAGACGCTGGCGTCGGTCACCGCGAACCAGCCCTGGGCCCCTTTGCCGCTCCCCTGGAGATTGAGGGTCTCGGTCTCATAGGTGCACATGCTCAGTTCGCTCCGGTGCCGAGATTGCGGCCGTAGAACTCCCAGATCTCCTCCCAACCCTCGTTGGCAGCCTCGGGCCGGTAGCTGGTCCGGTCGGTGGCGAAGAAGCCATGACCCGCCCCGGGGTAGCTGTGGAACTCGAAGTCGGCTCCCTGCTTCTTGAGGATCTCTTCCAGCCGGGTAACCTCCTCGGGCGAGGGATGCTGGTCCTCGGCTCCGAAGAGCCCCAGCACCGGGCAGGAGAGCTGGGCTGCCAGAGGCTCCAGCGAGGTGACCTTGATGGGGAAGCCCTCGGGAGGAGTTCCCACGATGAAGGCCCCGTAGCACACCACCGCGGCATCGAGGGGTAGGCTGCAGGCGGCGAGGAACGACTGGCGTCCTCCCGAGCAGTACCCGATGACCCCGGCCTTGTCGTTGCTGCTGGGCAGCGAACGGAGGTGGTTGGCGGCGCCTTCCACGTCGCCGACGAGACGCTCATCCGGCACCCCACCCTTGGCCCGCACGGCAGCCGCGGCGTCGTCGGGACTGGCCCCGGGGGCTTCTCGCGAATAGAGGTTGGGGCAGATCGCCAGGTATCCGTGAGCCGCGAAGGTTCGGACCACCTCTTTGCTCCAGCTGTCGTACCCCGGCATGTGGTGGATCACCACCACTGCACCTGTCTTCTCCTGGTCCAGCGGCTGAGCTTGATAGGCCTCGATCTGATCGCCGCCGTGGCCGGTGATGGTCACCGTCTCCGCTTTGATGTCGTCGCGCATGGTGCTGCACCTCCGGGCAAGCGGTGGTTGGTTGTTGGGCGTGATCCCGCCTCAAGGGGGAACTCTCCGATTGTGTCAGCTCGGTGCTTCCGTGCACCCGCGACGACTACCGCGCCGCGGATATGGCAACCTAGCCCCTACCCATGAGCCAACCCCAAGCTAACCCATCCCCCTCAAGCGCCGAACTCGGCTCCTCTGCGATCGGAGTCATCGGGACGGGTGCCATGGCCGAGGCCATGATCGCCGGGCTTCTCCGTCAGGGGCTGCTGAGCCGCCCTCAGGTCGTCTGCAGCCATCCCCGGGCGGAGCGTGCTCGGGAACTCGAGGAGCGCCTCGGGGTAACCGTGCTGGCCGACAACCTGGAGGTGGCCCGGAAGGCTGACATCCTCATCCTGGCGGTCAAGCCCCAGGTACTCCCCCGCGTCCTGCGCCAGCTGGCAGGGAGTGTCCCGGCCGAGACCCTGGTGATCAGCATCGTGGGCGGAGCCGGAACCGCCGCTCTGGCAGCCGGCCTGGGCCACCGCGCCATCGTGCGGGCCATGCCCAACACCCCAGCCCAGATCGGCGAGGGTGTCACCGTGTGGTTCGCCACCGCGGCGGTCACCCCGGCGGCCAAGGGCCAGGTGAGCGCGCTCCTCTCCGCCCTGGGAACACAACTAGAGGTTGAGGACGAGCGCCAAGTTGCCATGGCCACGGCTGTCAGCGGCACCGGACCCACCTATGCCTTCCTCTTCGCCGAGTCGCTGGTGGAGGCTGCAGTCCACCTGGGGTTTCCCCGCCATCTCGCGCGCCGTTTGGTGCTGGAAACGTTGCGGGGCTCGATCGCCTTCGCCATCCAGAGTGGCGAACATCCAGCCCAGTTGCGTGACATGGTCACCTCACCCGGAGGAACGTCCGCCGAGGCCCTGGCCGCCCTGGAGCGAGGTCGGTTCCGCACCGTCGTCAGCGACGCCGTGTGGGCGGCGTTTCGGCGCACCCTGCAACTTGAGGCAGCCCTGGACGAGAGCGGAGCGAACTCCGCTCCCGCCGACACCACACCCAGCGCCTAGGCAGAGCCGAGAGACGGGCGCCGCGGCCCTGCCACTCCGACATGCCGGGCGCCCGAAGCGAGAGGATTAGGAGGCGGTGCTCCCTGACCCGGAACTTCCGCTGCCGGACATATTCGGGCAGTTCTGGGAGTTGGTCCCCTGACCAGAGCTCCCCGAAGAGGGCGTGGTGGTCGGCGTCGAGGTGGCCGTCACCTGGGCGGGAGTCGAGCCGCTCGACGCGCTAGCCGCGGCGGCGGTCAGGGAGGCGACCCCGAACCCGAGACCAGCAAGGCCAGCGGCGGTGACGCCGACCAGAAGTATTCGTTTGCCAATGCGATTCATGTTGCGTCCTCGATAGCGGCTCACCCCCGGCGTTGCTCGGTCGGGCGGGTTGGCCGCCGACTCAGTGAACAACGACCGACTGAGTCCGCCCTGATAGAAAGCTCACAATCTACCGAGACATAGCGGGAACCGGATCAGGCGCTGAGCCGGGTCTTCAGCTCACCGGCCGCGGCGAGCAACTCTGGCGTGCTGAGGTTGGGGTTGCTGAAGGTGAAGCCGCCGATCCCGGCGTCAAGATAGGGCTGCAGCATCTCCACCGCCTGGTCGGGAAGCACCGGGTCGCCCGATATCGCCAGCCGCTCGGGTGGCATCTGCTCCTTCAACTGCCGGACGTGATTCTCGTCCAGCGCCAGGACGCATGGCTGCATGACGGTCTTGAGAATGGTCGCCGGATCACGGCCTTCTTCCTCGCAGTACTTCTCCAGTATCCCTATCTTTCGCTTGGTTTCCTCCACACCAGGGAACCAGTTGGAGATGTCGGCGTAGCGGGCGACGATGCGCAGCGTGCGCTGCTCCCCGGCGCCTCCAATCAGCACCTTGGGGCCGCCCGGCTGGATGGGGCGGGGCACGTTCAGAGCTCGGTCAATGTGGAAGAAATTGCCGTGAAACGTGGGGCGTTCCTCGGTGAACATGAGCTTGGCAATATGGACCGCCTCGTCGAGCCGATCCATCCGTCTGCCGATGGCGGGAAAATCAAAGCCGAAGCCGGCGTGTTCATCCTCGTTCCACGCGGCGCCGATACCCAGGATGGCGCGACCCTTGGAGAGTACGTCGAGGGTGGTTACCATCTTCGCCAACAAGGCCGGGTTGCGATAGGTGACCCCGGTCACCAGGGCACTGAGGCGCACCTTGGTGGTTCTTTGGGAGAGCGCCGCGAGCGTGGTNNCCAGGAAAGCTGTAGTTAGGTAGGTGGTAGCCAAAGAAAGGCACTGCCACAGTTGGTACCTCCTGGTTTCGACACGCCCGCCCGCAACCAGGGCAACAGGCGTAGCGGTGAATGTGGCGGGGGCCCGGAAGCGACCGATACGGCTTCCGCCCAACAGCTTCAGCTTACGCCGGGGGCGAAGGTTGGGAT
Organism: Candidatus Dormiibacterota bacterium; assembly: GCA_003135035.1. Classification (GTDB taxonomy): domain Bacteria; phylum Chloroflexota; class Dormibacteria; order Aeolococcales; family Bog-877; genus Bog-877. Next base: position 9,428 of record PLDE01000197.1, read on the forward strand.
CCGAAGCCAGCGACGCCAGCGGCGCCAACGAGCAGGTGCCGGCGCGGCCTTGGGGGAGTCGGGTCGGGAACTGCCGAACCGGGCCGCCGAAGGCAGGTCGGGGCGACGCCTGCCTTCGTGGGACCGTACGGTCGAGGAATCGCAAAATGTGGTGTCCGAAGCCTTGACAACCCACTACATGTAGGAGAAAATCTCTGCCATCGCTGGTCTCGGACGAGTCAGGCGGTGGGACTTTTTGCTTGGAAATCAGTTGCGGGAGGAGGAGACATGACTGAGAGCGCTGTCAGCGCCGGACACCTGTACAAGGACGAGGTCCTTGAGATCGAGCCCCAGGGACTAGAGCACATAACCCAGGTCCAGCGCCACGGCAAGCCCTTCCAGATGTTCACCCTCTGGATGGCCGCCAACCTGGTGCTGGCCACCTGGGTCATCGGCAACCTCGCGGTGGGCACCTTCGGGGTGAGCATGCTCGGGGCGTTCGTGGCCCTGGCCATCGGCAACGTTCTTGGCGCCCTTCTGCTCGGACTGCTGAGTACCTTTGGGCCCCGTCTCGGCGTGCCTCAGATGATCCAATCGCGAGCCCCCTTTGGACTCCTCGGCAACTTCGGGCCGGCCGGTCTCAACTACCTAGCGGGGATCGGTTGGTTCGCCGTCAACACCGTCTACGGCACCTTCGCCCTCGCCGAACTCGCCCATCTCAACTACTTCCTGGCCCTGACGATCATGGTGGTGGGCCAGGTGGCGCTCGCGGTCTACGGCCACAACATGATCCACGCCTTCGAGAAGTGGATGAGTGTGGCCCTGGTGATCGTGTTCGTGATCCTCGCCTTCTTCACCTTCAAGGCGGGCCACTACGGTCTCGGCTTCAACCCCAAGGCGCCGGTGCCCTTCGGCGGACCGACCGGCGGGTTCATCATCACCATTGGCCTGGCCCTGTCCTACGCCATGGGCTGGATGCCTTTCGCCTCCGACTACTCACGCTATCTGCCCAAGGCGACCAAGCCCTCGAGCATCATCTGGTGGACAGCTCTGGGCATGTTCATCCCCTGCGTGATCCTGGAGTGGATGGGCGCCCTCACGGTGTCCGTCGCCATGCCGGCGGCTACGGCGGCCAACCCTGCCAATGCCATCGCCTTCCTCATGCCTGGTCCTTTAGCCAAGCTGGCCCTGCTGGCCATAGCCGTCGGGACCGCTTGCGCCAACGCCCTCAACATCTACAGCGGCTCGATGTCAGCGCTGGTCATCAAGGTGGAACGCTCACCTCTGGTCCGAGCTGCCATCGCGGGCGTCATCTTCGGTGGCGTGACGGCCGGGGTTCTGGTAGTCGCCAACTCCACCTTGGCTACCGACAAGGAGTCCCTCATCGCTGTCCCCGAGGTGGTCGGCGCAGCCGTGCTGGTGGGGCTGGTGGTGGCGGCCGCGGTGCGCTTTCGCTTCCGGCGCTGGCAGGCGGCCATCGTGGTCGGGGCTCTGGGAGGCCTGCTGGCGACCGGCGGCAGCAATGCCACGGCGGCAGCCACCCAATACAGCAACTTTCTGCTCCTGCTCTCCTACTGGATCGGCCCCTGGGTGGCGGTGGTGCTAGTCGACTGGTTCTTCAAGCACCGCGGCTCCTACCAGCTTCGCGCTCTCTACGATCAAAGCTCGACGGTCCGGGTGGGCACCATCGCCTGGTTGGTCGGACTCGGGGTATCGGTTCCCTTCATGAACCAAAGCTGGTTCGTCGGCCCCATCCCTTCAGCGTATCCCCAGCTGGGCGACGTCTCCTACCTGGTCAGCTTCGTGGTGGCCGGGTCGATCTTCGCGATCTTCGGGCGTCCCCATGCCGGCCCAGTCGGTGAGGTCCAGGTGGAGGTGACCGGCGAGGTGGCCACACCCCCCGAATCCGCCCGAGCCACCGAAGTCGGATACGCGAGCCAAGAGGTCTGACCGACCGCGGCTGGCCCCGCGGTTAGGTTCGACTTCCATCCCGGGAGGAACCCGAGGTTCCTCCCGGGTACTTGGCCGGGGGGCGCGGTGCCTGGGAGTGGCTGGGTCTCAGTCGTGCCCGCGCAACCACTCGGAGACGACCGCCGTGTAGGCCGCCGGCTCCTCCCAGAAGGACATGCGGGAAGACTCCTCAAAGGTCACCTGGCGGCTGCCGGGTATGTCCTTCAGGAGGGTCTCCTGGAGGCTGGGAGTTGCCTCGTCGAAGCGACCCGATAGAACCAAGGTCGGAACTCCGATCTCCCCGAGACGATCTTCGGCGGGCCACTCCTTGGCCGAGCCGATGACATGGAATTCAGAGGGGCCGTTCATGGAGTGGTAGACGGTGGGATCGACGTCGATCTGAGCCAATCCGTCGCTGACCCCCTGCGGCCACGGGTCGAGCCGGCAGAGGTGGCGCCGATTGAGGACCTCACAGGCGGCGGTGTACCCGGGATCGCTGGTTGTGCCGGCCGTCTGGTGCCGGTCCAGAGTCGCCCGCACCTCAGCCGGAAGTTCAGCACAGAGACGAACCGCCTCGGCCGAAAAGGCGGCATAGGAGGCGGCGGAGTTGGAGAGCACCAGGGAGAGCAGTCCCGGGGGCTGAGTGAGGGCGTGCTCCTGGGCGAGGAAGCCGCCCCAGGACTGGCCCAGGACTTGGTAGCGGTCGGTGATCCCGAGATGGCCCAGGAGGTTGGCCAGCTCTTCGACAAAGAGCTGCACCGTCCAGAAGTCCGCTCCCCGGCTGGGAAGGTGGGTCGACCTGCCGTTGCCAAGTTGGCCATAGAAGACAACAGCCCGGCCGCCACTGGCGAGCTCGCGGAGCGGGCTGAGGTAGTCATGGGTAGCACCGGGACCCCCGTGGAGAAGCACCAGGGGCGCCGGGCCCCTGTCTGACCCGGCCTTGGGGTCACCGAAAACCTGGTACCAGGTCTGGAAGTCTCGAAAAGGTGCTCGACCCTAAGTCGCTGGGACCGGCGCGATCTCCACCGACGTGTTCACTCGGGCGGGACTAGTTGACGGTGGGCTGGCGGGGCGGCGGCGGTACCACGTCGTGGACCCGAAATTGCACGGACCGGGTGGGCTGGTCCGCCAGGGTGGCGACAACTCGGTACTCCCCGCTCTGGGGAAAGACCACGTTCAGGGCCAGGGCGAGCACGGTGCGCAGGTCGGCACCGGTCGGGAGTCCCGGCGGCCTGGTCGAGCTGAGCTGGGTGAGCATGCCCGCCACCTGGTTGCCTACCGAGTCCTCGACGCCGACCGCGAGCGGGTAGGGCTGGCCACTGGCGACCCAGGGCACCAGCACGGTCACCCCGACTCCGAGATGGCTGACCACGGGCTGGCCGGGACCGACGGCCGCCGGTCGCCAGTGGTCGGTCCAGCCACCACCGGAGATGTAGAGAAGACCGTTGACCGCCTCGACATGGTTGGCGAGGATCAGGTTCTCGATCCGGGGTGCGTCCATGGCCGACTCAGTCTGCACCAAATGTCCCCGACTCGAGATCAGTCGGCGGCTACGGTTGCCGACCTCGGCTCGAGCATCTCCTCGCGCAACTGCTGGAGGCCGACGCTACCCAGATCGAGCGCCTGGCGGTGGAAGTCCTTGAGGTTGAAACGGGGTCCCCAGGACCGCCGGGCCTCCTCCCTAACCTCCAGCCAGACGCGCTCTCCGAGCTTGTAGGAGATCGCCTGGGCGGGTACGCCCAGGTAGCGGTCCACCTCTCCGCTGCAGAACTCCCGGGCACGGCCCGAGCTGAGAACCATGAACTCGGTGGCCAGTTCTCGAGACCATTCGGCGCCCGGATGGAAGTCCTGGTCGTCGGGGATCCGAAGGTGGAGGTGGAGGCCAATGTCGACCACCACTCGGGCTGCCCGGAAGGCCTGATTTGCCAGCATCCCCAAGTAGTAGTCGGGGTTCTCCAGATATCCCAGCTCGCCCATCAGGAGCTCGGCGTACAGAGCCCAGCCCTCGGCGTGGCCGGAGATCAGGCCCAGGACTCCCTGGAAGGGGTTCACCCGGTCGCCGAGCCAGACCACGTGGCCGAGCTGGAGATGGTGCCCAGGCACTCCCTCGTGATAGGCCGTGGCCACCTCAGTCCAGAGCGGGAAGTGGGTGCGGCCCAGCGTCGGATACCAGGTGCGCCCGGGGCGACTGAAGTCCTCCGCTGGCGGCGTGTAGTACATGGCCGGGCTTCCCCCGGGCGGCGCCAGCATCGCCTCCACGCGCTGCACCGGCTCGGGAATGTCGAAGTGGGGGCCGTTGAGGGCGGCCATCGTCTCATCGAGGAAGGCCTGGTTCCAGGCGCGGAAGTTCCCCTCCCCCTCGATCGCCCGAGCGGGATCCTCATCGAGGAGCCGGGTCACCTCAGCGGGGCTGCCGCCGGGGAGGATCCGCTCCGCCGTCTCAACCATCTCCGCCTGGATCCGCTCCAGTTCCTCCCAACCCCAGTGATAGGTCTGCACGGTGTCGATCTCGATCCCGTTGTAGAGACGGCAGTTGAGCTGATAGAGCTCCGGGCCGCAGCCATCTTGGTCTGTGGTCCGCTCCAGGTAGCTTTCTGCCAGGAAGTCGGAGAAGTCCAGGTAGGAGCGATCGGCAATCTCGGCTGCGCCCTGGAGACGGGAGCGGAGAGGTTGACTCGGCCCCTGGTATTGGGCGGCCAGCCCTCGGTAGAAGCCTGGCTCTGAGTCGGTTCCCGCCCAGCGCCGGGCCCGGCTGGCGGAGATTTCCGCCTGGTGGCGAGCGGCGATCAAGTCCTGGCTCGCCCCTAGCTCCAGGGTCTCCTGGATTCCCGCCATGCAGCCCTGCACCTTGTCCATCCGCTCCGCGATGAGCTCCCAGTCGTGCTCCTGGTCCTGGGGCATGAGGTCGAAGACGCGGCTGGCCGCCACCATGGGGCCGAAGACACTCATTTCACGCTTCCAGTCACCTGAGTCGTAGACGTCGACCTCGACCTGAAGCCGATCCCGCATCACCGCTGCCGCCAGACGCTCGGCGTCGGTTTCCGGGGTCAACTCCTCGACCTGGCGCAGGGTGCTGCGGGCCAGTTCCCCTCTGGCGCCGGTGCCCTCCGGCGAGTAGTCGGTCAGCTCGCTGTCGTGGCCGAGGAAGCCCCGGCTCGACGCGGAGGTGGGGTCGAGGTCCGAGTTTCGCTTCAGGTAGTCGTGCGCGATCTCATCGACCTTGGACATTCCCTTCCTCTCCTTGATCAGTGCCGGCGGATGTCTGGGCAAGCGATCGGGTCTTGTTCAACTCAGGTTCTCAACCACCATGGCGATCCCCTGTCCCACCCCAATGCACATGGTGGCGAGACCGAACTGGACGCGGCGCCGGCGCAGCTCATGGATGAGCGTGACCAGGATCCTACTGCCCGAGCACCCCAGCGGGTGTCCGAGAGCGATCGCCCCACCGTTGGGGTTGACCCGCTCATCGTCAGGGGACAGCCCCAGCTCCTGGAGCACGGCCAGAGATTGGGCAGCGAAGGCCTCGTTGAGCTCGATCAAGCTGATGTCGGAGAGAGCCAGTCGGGCGCGCTCGAGCGCCTTCTTGGTGGCCGGGACGGGACCGATTCCCATGATCCGAGGAGGCACACCGGCGACCGCCATGCTCCGAATCACCGCCATCGGCTGAAGGCCGTGATTGGTCGCGAAATCGCGGGTCGTGAGCAGAAGGGCCGCCGCCCCGTCGTTGAGCGGGCTGGAGTTCCCGGCAGTGACGCTTCCGTCGGAGGCAAACGCCGGCTTGAGCTGGGAAAGTCGCTCGATCGAAGAGTCGGCCCGAGGACACTCGTCAGTGTCGACGATCCCTTTGGCGGTCGCCACCGGGACCAGCTGATCGGCAAACACGCCCTTCTCTTGGGCAACCAGGGCGCGGCGATGGCTGGTCAGCGCGAACTGGTCCTGAGCGGCTCGGTCGATCGAGAACATCTGAGCCACGTTCTCCGCGGTCTGGCCCA
>PLDE01000200.1 GCA_003135035.1 Candidatus Dormiibacterota bacterium
GGCCGTGGGACCGAGGATCGCCCGCACTTGTTTGCCGGGTAGCATGTGGAGAAGGATGAAAGTGATGATCGTCACGCCGATGATCACGATCAGGGACTGGAATACTCGCCGGATGATGTAGCCGATCACCTCACTTCACTCCATTTCCAGTCGAGCAGGCCAGTCCCGTGAATCGGCTAACGGGGCTCGGCTCAGTGCCGAGCCCCGTGCCGTCAATCTTGAAATCGCTAGCTAGGAGAGTCGGTAGTTCTCGGGATAGAGCACGTCGAAGATGCCCTGAGGCACGAACCCCGTGAGCTTGGTGTTGTAGACGGTCAGCGCCTGGGGAGCGTTAGGCATCCAGAGCACCGGCAGCTGGTCTGCCAGATAGTTCTCGTACTTGTCGATCGCCGTGATCTCGGCCTTGGCTGTCGAGGCGGTCGTGGTGGCCTTGATCAAAGCGTTGGCTTCGGCGTTGTCGTAGTTGCCGGTGTTGGAGGTGGCTCCGGTTTCCCAAAGCTCCTCGCCAGTCGGCAGGTAGTCAGGAGCGTAGATCCAGCCGGCGCCCCAGTTGTCCAACTGCCATGAGTAGCCGGGGGTGTAGGCGTTGCCGACCACATCACCGAAGGGCTCGGGCGTCTTGACCACCGCGTCGATGCCTGCCTGCTGCTTCCAGCCGGAAACCAGGCTGGTCATCTCGTCAGTGAACACGTTGCCCACCGACGCGTAGAGGAAGCTGAACTGGAGCTTCTCGCCCTGAGTGATGCCGGCTCCGCAGTCAGTTGCGCCCGTGCCCGCCCTGGAGCAGACGCTGGTGCCGCCCTTATTCACCGTCCAACCGTGGTCCTTGAGAAGGGCGACGGCCTTGGCGGGATCGTAGGGGTAGACGCCGTTCTGGTTGGCTTCGAGCTTGGTCAGGAACGGGTTGTTAGGAGTGTTCGGGACCGGTCCGTTGTTGACCTTGCCCGTTCCTCCGACGTAGTAGTCCTTGATGATCTGCTTCTGATTCACCAGTGACTGCATCGCCTGGCGGACGTAGAGCTGCTTGAAGATGGGACCCGCTTGCGCGTTGCTGAAGTCATAGGGCATGTAGTTGGTGGAGTAGATGTCCCAGTAGTTGGAGGTGAAGCCACTGTGCTTCAGCTCCTTCAGCTGCGAGTAGTCCTCTTGGGGCAGGTACCCGATCGTCAGATCTCCCGCCTTGAGCTCATTGAACTCAGACGTGGTGCTGGTGAAAGGAATCTCCTCAAAGGCCTTGACGTCAGGCTTGACAGGACCGGAGTAGCGGGTGTTGGGCACCAACTTGACATAGCCCGAGATGTTGTACGCGGCCACCTTGAAGGGGCCGCTCACCACCTGCCACATCGGGTTGGTGGCGTAGGTGCTGGTGTCCTGGGATTCCACGTTGATGTACTGGGCGACCGCCAGGGCACCGGCTGTGGCCGTGCCGGGGACCGTCTGGTCGTAGTTGCCGACAGGACTGGTCGCCGAAGTCTTGTCCCAACTGGCCTGGGGCATTGGCGTGATCTGGCTCAACTCGTTGTAGGTGAACCAGGTCGGGTTGTAGGACGCGTTGAGCTGCATGACCACGGTGTAGGTCCCGGTGGCGGTGTAGCTGGTCACGTTGTCCGGGAACAGGCCCGGTACATAGGCGCCCCAGCTGGGGCCGGGAGCCGAGGCGTTGCCGACGTTGGCGGCCCCAGGACTGACGGCCGCCTTGAGGACATTCATCCAGAAAGTGACGTCCCGGGCGGTGATCGGAGCCCCGTTAGACCAAACCCAGTGCTTGAGATTGATCGTCACTGTCTTGTTGTTGTTGCTGTAAGTGGGCGGGGCAGCCAGGCTCAAGCTGTCGTTGAGGACCGGCTTGCCGCTATCCCCGAACCAGTACAAGGGCCGGTAGATGAACTCCGAGAACTGAGACAGGTTGCTGGTCGTGAAGTAGGTGCTACCGCTAACCGGCGAGATGTAATTGGGTCCCGAGTTAGGCGCCTCGGCCCAGGTCACAATCTTGCTGGCGGATCCAGAGGACGAGGCCGCGCTGGCCGTCAGAGCTCCAGAACCGATGCCTGCCACTGTCAGAGCAGCCAGGGCGGCCAGGCCCGCAGTGCGCCAGACCGCCACTCTAGAAATCTTTCTCATCGGTTTGATAGATCCTCCATAGCCCAGGTGCCAGCACCACCTCGGGTAGCTGCCGCCTAAGTGCGATCACCCTGCAGGGATGCAGGTGTGTGTCGGCATATTAGGCGGCACGCTAGGAGCTTGTCATCCCCCGTTGGCATGATTATTAACCTGCCCCGGGGCCGAGCTGGAGATCAGCCCCTGCCGCCAACCTCTGAGGACCGCCCCGGCGCGGTCGCTGGCGCCGAGCTTGTTGAGGAGGTGGCTGACATGGGTCTTGACCGTGTTCTCGGTGATCCCCAGAGCCTGGGCGATGGCTTGGTTCGACATCTCTTGGCTCATGCACTCGAGGACCTCAAGCTCGCGCGGGCTGATGGGATCGGACTCTGCCCCCACCCCGATCAGGGTCTCTCCGGCAGCCACCCGGCGGATGGCGCTGGTGAGCTCCTCCTGACTGACGTCCTTGAGCAGGTAGCCGCTGGCGCCGGCCCGCGAACTGAGGATGAGGTAGTTTTCGTGGCCGAAGGTGGTCAGGATGATGACCCTGGCGGAAGGCAAAACCTCGCGCAGCTGCTTCAGCGCAGCGATTCCGTCCACCCCCTCCATCTGCACGTCCATGAGGACGACGTCGGGCCTAGTGGCGAGCGCCATTTCCACTGCCGCCGCGCCGTCGCCGACGTCGCCGACAACCTCCAGGTCAGCTTCCGCCTCCAACATGGTGCAGATGCCCTCACGAACCACGGGGTGGTCGTCAGCCACCAGAACCCGGATCAGCCCATCACCTCACTGGAGGTCAGCTGGGTGGCCGGCAGGCGCAGGGCCACCGTGGTACCGCCTCCGGGTGAGCTCCTCAGCTCCAGGGTGCCCCCGCAGGCTGCCGCCCGCTCCCCCATCGAGGTGAGTCCGAAGGCTCCCTGGCGGCTCGGGACGGCGGGATCGAAGCCGATCCCGTCATCGCGCACTTCGAGTGTCAGGCTCGTGCCCTCGCTTCCCAGCGTGACTTCAATCTGGGTGGGATGGCCGTGGTGCAAGGCATTGGCGAAGGCCTCTTTGAAGATGCGGAAGGCGGCCACCTCGGACGGCGGGGACAACTCGGGAATCGACCCGCGCACCTCCAGTCTTCCGCTCACTGCGGAGCGCTCTCCAACTCGGGCCAGCTCCTCGCGGATGGCGGCCACCAGATCGGAGCGCTGGAGGGCCTTGGGCCGGAGGTCCCAGACGGATCGACGAGCCTCCTGGAGGCTGGAGCGGGCGAGTTCGATCGCCTGATCCACCGCCTGGCCGGCCCGGCTCGGCTCCCGCCTCGACCACGCTTGCGCCGCCTGGAGCTGGACCACGATGCCGGCCAAGCCCTGGGCCAGAGTGTCGTGGATCTCCCTAGCGATCCGGTTGCGCTCATTCAGGGTGGCCATCTCCTGGGTGTCGGCGAAGAGCTGGGCATTGCGCAGGGCCAGGGCCAGCTGTCCACCCACCACTTCCAGCGTCTCGACCTGGCGTTGGCCTGGGACTTCGTCCTGGCGCAGGACCAGGTAGCCGACCTGGGACCCGGTCACCAGCAGCGGGACCAGCACCAAGTCGTCTATCTGGAGGAGGGTGACGGGAGCCTTTTGGAACTGTTGCAGGGCCAGGGCCAGCTCCGAGCTGCCTCGCTCGACGTGCTTCTCGGCGGATCTGCCCACCAAGCGGATCCCGTCCGAGATGGTGCTGTCCAGGAGGTAGACGGAGACCTCCCGAACGCTCCAGAGCTGGCGCAGGCGATCGGCCGCCGAGTTGGCCACGTCGGAGAGGACCAAAGACCGGCTGAGATCGGCGCTGACCGAGTTCAGCGTCGCCAACTCCTCGTTGCGCTGCCGGAGTTCAGAAGTGCGCTTCTCCACCCGCTGTTCAAGGTTGCGGTGGGCGGCGTCAATCAGCTGACGCTGCCCCGAGAGCCGCCTCCGCATTCCCTCCAGGGCCATCTCCAGGGTCCCGATTTCGTCCACCGGCATCGCCGACACCGCGACCGGTGTCTCCAGGTCACCACCGGCGATCCGCCGCGATGCTCCGGTCAGGTTGGAGAGGGGATTGAGCAAGCGCCGGCTCAAGACGCCAGTCAAGATCACCACCAGAACCCCGAGGACGAGCAGGAAGGGCAGCAGCAGAGCGGTCACGCCCACCAGACCCTGGGTGATCTTCTGCGAGAAGCCGACCACGCTGCCGTCGATGCCGGAGACGGGGATGCCCACTCCGAGGCTCCACTGGCTGGCCGGGAGCGGGCTGTAGAAGACCGACAGCGCCTCGCCATCCAGGTTGACCCCCTCCTGACCGGAGAGTCCGTGGGTCATGCTCGAGCCGACGCCGAACCAAGGGCTGCTCTTGGCGAGGAGATCGAGGGGCGCGGCCGGATTGCGGTGGGCGCCGCTGCCGAGATCGGCCTTCCCCGCAGGGGAGTAGCTGAGCAGAGTCCCATCACTGCTCACCAAGAAGGCGTAGCCCCCCTCGGCGTGGCCGGGTGCGCTGGTGAGGAAGTGGCTGACCAGGCTCTTGACGGTGATATTGGCCCCCACCCAGAAGGGGATTCCATTGGCAGAAGAGGTCTCAGTGGCTACCGTGACCGTCCGTCCACCGGCGGCCGGGTTGTTGTAGACAGGTGTCCACACCACCGACTGCCCGGACTGGGGCAGCAGGGTGCGCCAGTGGGGGCTGTCAAGGGCGGACGCCAGGCGGCTCACGCCCTCCTGGTAGGCACTCTGGGGAGGTGACAGCTCGCTCTGGCCGGCCTCCTGGGCACTCGGCACGGCCGACGCCGGGGAGACCGCGACGAGACCGCTGTCGGGCAGTTGAACCCAGACGTCGGCGACCTCGGGATGCAACTGATAGACGAGGGCGAGCTGGCTGCTCAGCGACTGCAGCGCCAGGACCTCGGGGCCGGGCTGAGCGGCTTGGGCGCCCGGGCCGTAGATGGTGATCCCGGGGGATGACTCCGGCAGGGTCGGCGGTTGCGCCAGGAGCTGACCAGTCGATCGGCTGAGCAGGGCCACCTCGTCCTGGACCGATTGCAACTCGTCGTTGATCACCTGGGCTCTGCTCTCGACCAGGTCCTGGAGATGGCCGTCCTGACTGGTTTCCAGCTGCGTGTTGGCGGACTTCAGGGCGCCGCTGTTGAGCCCGTACAGGGCGGCCATCCCGGCCAGGCTGAAGATGGCCAGCGGAATCACCGAGACGGCCAGCATCGCCACCAGGATTCGGCGCCGGATGCTGAGCCGGTGCCAGCGCTCGATCCGCCCCAAGAGACTGCGGGTCCGGGTCGCGAGCAGCCGACCGGGGTTTCGCCTTGGTCGTGACATGACCTACCCGATACTCAGGGATTGGATCGAGGCGGCCATGGTAACGCTCCTATAGGGATGGCAAGCGCTTGCCATGAGAGTACGCGGCTGACTCGGCATCGGTTACACCTAGGGGATGCCGGAGCTTGCCCAAGCAGCCCCGCCGGGGCGAGTGCTAATCGCTCCCAACGCCTTCAAAGGGACCCTGAGCGCAGCCCTAGCGGCCCAGGCTATCGGCGCCGGAGTGGCGAGGGCATGGCCCCTAGCGAGATGCCGGTCCATGCCCCTGGCGGACGGAGGCGACGGCTTCCTGGAGACCCTCCTCTCGGTGCCGGGAAGCGACCGCTTCCAGATCCAGGTGCCCGGCCCCCTGCTCGAACCTGTCTCGGCCAGCCTGGGTTGGCTCGGCGGCGACCGTGATCGAGTGGCGGTGGTGGAGCTGGCCAATTGCTGTGGGCTCGTCCTGGTCGGCCGCCCAACTCCGGACACCTCCCTGCGGGCGAGCACCAGAGGCCTGGGGGAGCTGATTGTCGCCGCCCTGGATCAACGAGCCCAGCGGGTGCTGATCGGGCTCGGCGGCAGCGCCTCCACCGACGGCGGAGCCGGCCTGGGCCAGGCCTTCGGATTCCGCTTCCTGGATCGGTCGGGCGAGCCCATCCGCCCAGGCGGAGCGGGACTGCTCGACCTCGACCGAATCGAGGCGCCCGCTGCCTCACCTCGGTTCCCGGGCCCGAAGTTGGTGGCTGCCTGCGACGTCGATAACCCACTCCTGGGGAAGCTCGGAGCCGCAGCCACTTTCGGCCCCCAGAAGGGAGCCGACGCCCAGACCGTGCGGCTCCTGGAGCGCGGCCTATCCCGGCTGGCTGAGCTGGTGGATCGGGACCTCCAACTCGTGAGGCTGGATTCGCAGCCGGGCATGGGAGCGGCCGGAGGGGCCGCCTTTGGCTTGGCCGCGTTTGGCGGAGCACGCCTGGAGTCCGGGGTTGCGCTGGTGGCGGCCGCGGTGGGACTCGACCAAGCTCTTGACGAGGCGGACCTGGTGATCACTGGCGAGGGTCGCTTCGACGAGGCCAGCTTGCGCGGCAAGGTCACCGGAGAAGTGGTGCGGCGCTGCGGTGAGCGCCAGCTCACCTGTCTGGTGCTGACCGGCAGCGTGGACGCCTCGGCGCAGACTGAGGTGAGGGCCCTGGGTGGGCGGATCATGCTGACTTCGCCCGGAGGCGGCCCGCGCCGGGGGATCAGCCCGGAGGCGGCCTTCTCCGAGTTGCGAGAAGCGACGACCCAAGCTTGCCTGGGCCTTGGCGCGGTCTAAAGCGCGACTGCTCGGGTGGCCGCGGGTAGGCCGGGTTCAGTAGACCGGCGCGCACCACTCCCGATACTTCTCGATCTCCCCGCGCACCAGTCGGCCGTACATCTCGTCCAACTGCTTGGCGAAGGGACCGGGCTTGCCCCCGCCAATGGGTCTGTGATCGATCTCGACGACCGCAGAGATCTGGGCACCGGTCCCACAGAGGATGACCTCGTCGGCCACGTAGAGCTCGGTTCGGTCGATCGGTCGCTCGACCACGGGGAGGCCGAGATCCTCACTCCAGAACTGCATTAGGGTGGCTCTGGTGATCCCCTCGAGGATGTTGTCGGAGACGGCCGGGGTGATCAGGGTTCCCTTGCGGATGAGGAACAGGTTCTCGGCGGATCCCTCGCAGACGTGCCCGTCCTGACCGAGCACGATGGCTTCGTCCAGACCGTTCTGGGCGGCCTCGCTCTTGGCCAACGCGGAGTTGATGTAGGTGCCGCTGATCTTGGCTCGCGCGGGAGCGGCGTTGTCGTCGATCCGGCGCCAGCTGGAGACCATGCAGCGCAGCCCCTTGCTGCGATCCAGATACTCCCCGTAGGGCTGGGCATAGATGAAGAAACCGTCGGCCAGGGAGTGCAGACGAACCCCGATCTCCTCGGATGACTTGTAGACCAAGGGCCGGACGTAGGTGTCGCTGCGGAACTGATTGCGGCGGAGCAGCTGGATGGTTATCTCGACCAATTCCTCGGGCGAGTAGTCCACCTTCATGGTGAGGATGGAGGCCGACTGATGGAGACGCTGGAAGTGCTCTAGAGCCCGGAATAGGTAGAGCTGCTCTCGACCCTCATTCCAGTAGGCCCGGATGCCCTCAAAGCAGGCCGTCCCGTAGTGGAGGGCGTGGGTCATGAGGCCGAGCCGGGAGTCGCAATAGCGACGCTGCTCGCCGGCGAAGAAGACCCAGGCCTGTTCTTGGTCGAATGTGGGAGAGACAGGAGGAGGTCCCAGGGAACCCCCCGGCTCGATCACCATCTGACGCGCTTGGTAGGCTGCCATGGCACCTCCTTCAGCACCGGGGTAGCGGCCCCGGTCTGCGACAGCGCGAGTATACGTCTGGACTTTCCGGCGGCCACCCCGGCGCTTCGACCGTCGATCAGGTCTCTGCCGGGTCGGTGATACCATCGCCGCCAGTCATGCGAACGCCCCGGGTCGGTTCTGGCGTGACGCGCTGGCTGGTTCCCGGTCTCCACGTCAAGCGCTGGGTGGGGGTCACCATCGTCGCGATCGTGGGGATCGGCCTCGGGGTTAGTTACGCCCTGCGCGACTTCTACCAGCGCGCCCATCTGCCTGCCTTCACCTACACGCTGACCCTCCAGTTCTGGCCCCGCTACGTGAGAGCGGCGATCTTCTTGGGGATCGGCATCTTCCTGCTGGCGCTGGGCATGTACAAGCTCACCCGTTCGTTGCTGAGCCCCTTCGTCCCCGGGGGCGACAAGGCCCTGGTCGAGCGTCTCTACGACTTCCGTCGCCTCCAGAAGGGACCCCGGATCGTCGCCGTGGGGGGCGGCACCGGCCTCTCCACCCTCTTGCGCGGAATCAAGCGCCACAGCGGTAACGTGACCGCCCTGGTCACCGTCGCCGACGACGGCGGCAGCTCGGGCCGGCTGCGCGCCGAGTACAAGGTCTTGCCCCCCGGGGACTTCCGTCAGTGCCTGACCGCGCTCGCCGACGTAGAGCCGCTGATGACCGAGCTCTTCCAGTACCGCTTCAAAGAAGGCTCACTCAGCGGGCACAGCTTCGGGAACCTCTTCATCATGGCCATGAGCGACATTACCGGGGACTTCGAGCACGCTCTGCGCGAGTCGGGCCGGGTTCTGGCCGTCCGGGGACAGATCGTGCCCACCACCTTGGAGACGGTCACCCTCTGCGCCATCGCCGGCGAGGAGGTGCTCGTCGGCGAATCCAAGGTCCCGACCGGCAAGGGTCCGATCCAGCGCGTCTTTCTGGTCCCCGAGCATCCCCGCCTCAATCCCGAGGCTCAGTTGGCCATCATGAACGCGGAGATGGTGCTGATTGGACCGGGCAGCCTCTACACCAGCCTGCTGCCCAATCTCCTCGTCGACGGAATGATCGAAGCCCTCCGCTCCACCCCGGCCATCAAGGTCTACGTGTGCAACGTCGCGACCCAGCCGGGGGAGACCACCGGCTACGCTGTGCACGACCACGTGGAAACACTCGAGCGCTACGTGGGAAGCGGGCTCTTCGACTACGTGGTCGCCAACAGCAACCTCACCCTGCCGCTCTCCCCGGCCGCCCAGGAGGCAGGCGTGCACCGGGTGACCTTCGACCGCAGCCGCGTCTCCAGCAACGGCAAGGCCACCAAGTACGTCCTCGGCGACCTGGCATCGCCCACCATCACCACCCACCACGACCCCGACAAGCTGGCCCGCCTGCTCATGAAGCGGGTTTGGTCCCGAGCCTAAGCAGGGGGTCGCGCTGGGCACGGGTCGCCCCGTCGCGACGGCCGGTCGGGGGGCAGAGTAGCTACTCCTGGACCCGGTCCGAGTCGAGTAGCTACTCTGCCCGCTGATGGCGTTCCCTCCCCTTCTGGCGGCGCTGCGCTGGCGACTTGGAGCTTCCCTCTCTCTGCTCGCCGTCGCTGTCCTCGCCGTCTTCACCGCGGCCGCGGGTCCCGTCTTCCTGGGCGCCGCCGACACCGACGTCCTCCACTCGACGCTTACTGATACCGGTTTCCTCCAGACCCAGATCAACGCCGGCAACGTGATGGGGGCCGAGATAAACCCGGAGTCGGTATTCAGGGTTCCCCAGCTCGCTCGCCAGGTCGGCCTGAGCCGCTGGTATGGCCCGGGCGTGGTCAGCCAGGACGCGGGGCTAGTCGTGCCGGATCCGCCGAGCGCCAAGGCGGCCGACGGTGATCTGGTCTCCCGCACGGGTATCTGCAGCCACCTCCACTTCATCAGCGGTCACTGTCCAACTAGTGCCTTCCAAGTGGCTATGACCCAACGGGACACCCAGCTGCTCGGGGTCAAGCTGGGCCAGAAACTGCGTACCTCGCAGGGCATGGTGACCATCACCGGAATCATCGGGGTGGCCAACGAGAACGCCCCTTACTGGATGGGCGACGCCTACTTCTCCTACGCGATCCACGGCGGTGACATACCGCCCGACCTGGACGCCTTCTTCACCCCGGCAGCGACGGTGAGCGGCCTCAAGGTCATCGCCACTGCCCAGTTCCCGATGCTGGTCAAACGGACCCAGCCGAGTACTATCCCC
>PLDE01000076.1 GCA_003135035.1 Candidatus Dormiibacterota bacterium
CGCCAGCTCCGGGTCGGGCCGTACCTGGGTCAACCGAGGGCGCCTGCTACAGCTAGTGCCTGCACACCCCGCTTAGATCCGCAGAGCCACTTCTCGGCACCAGTGATCCCGAGCCGGTTGGGTCAGCATCGACCGGAGCTGGTCGTACTTCCTGAGCTTGCTGGCACTGGCCCAGTTGATGGCCCTGGTCGCCACCTTTATCCACACTATCCACAGGAGCGTCGGCAGCGGCTCCCGGAGCCAGACCAAGACTTCGGGCCTCCCCACGCCGCAAGCCGGGGTGGAGTCGGATGAAGATAGTCCGCAACCGGGGTCGCCTGACCGCCCTCTTCGCGGATACGAGCGAGGATCTCAGAAAGCGCCACCCGGGCCTGGAAGACCGGTGCCACAACCACTGTTTCAAGCATGGATCTGCTGTACCAAGTTCATGTACAGAGGTAAGTGACCGAGCACCCTACCCCTCCCCTCTTGGCCTCCCCGGCTTGCTGGCCCTGGGCATGGCGCCGGGGTCTCTCAGCCCCGTGGCCCACGCCTCCTGAGCCAGCTCGTGTCCTCTGAATCTCTCCCTGGTGACGTTGCCCACCTCCTGGAGGCACAGCTCAACGTCTACCCCCTGATCCCGAGCCGGTTGGGTCAGCATCGACCGGAGCTGGTCGTACTTCCTGAGCTTGCTGGCCCTGGCCCACTTGATGGCCCTGGTCTCCACCTCTATCCACACGAGCGTCGGCTGCGGCTCCTGGAGCCAGACCAAGGCGTCGGGCCGGCCCACGCCCAGCCAGGTGGCCAGGGCCTGCCCGGTCAGCGAGATCTCGACCCCCAGCGGCACACCTCCCTGATCCATGTACGCCCTCACCAACCGCTGGACCCGGCGGAGGTGAGTCCGCTTGCCCGCCCGGAAGAGCCGCCGTGCCCGATACCGCTCCACCTCCCCCACGCCCTGCCGTGCCTCGAAGGCGAGTCGCCACCATCCGGCCCGCTTGAGCCAGTAGCCCTCGTCCAGCAGTCCCTCTGCCCGCCGCCGCCGGATGGTCCCAGCCCGCTCCACTGGAACGGGGCCGCAGAGGGCGATGGTCCCCAGGGCACGGTCGGCGCGGAGCCAGCCCTTGGCGTGCTCCAGTTCCAAAGAGATAACGTCGCCTATGGGTATCTGGGGAGCGACGGTATGCCGTCTCCGGGACACGGTCCGGAAGCGGGGGTGGTCGAGAGACAGCGACGGCAGCATGGGGGACCCGCGCCAAATGTCCTCGTCGGCGGGGGCCAGGTGGGAGGGCGGCTGCCGCATGCCCGGCCCCAGCGCGATGGGAGCCTCTCCCACCACGCGGGCGGCGATGCTCGACGGGTTGCGGCCGGACTGGACCGAGAGCACCTTACCGGTGGCGATTAGCAGCTCCTCCTGGAGGGTGGCCCCGGCGACACACACCCTTGGCCCGCCCCGTCCCGGGCGCACAACCCAGTCTGTCGGGCTCGTCCTCCCCCACCTGACTAGCCTGCCGTTGAAGAGCCCGACACTCCGCCCGGTCGCGTCGGGCTCGACCCGCGGCAACTGATCTCCTTCAGTCTCCGTACCCCCTATACCCAATGCCTCTACCACTACCCATGTAGCCCAAGGCACCTCTGCCCGTCTAAGGCACAGAGCCTGCCAAGATCCCACTGCCACTGGCACGCCCCCACTCCTACCAACAGAAGGCAGTCGATCAGCGCTCANNAGCCCATGGGACTCAGCCCAGGACACCGGCACCACGGGCAGGCTCTCGACCAGAACCCGTAGCGAGCGAGACACTGCTACCCAAGGAGATGTCCACGGCTCCCCTGCCCTTAGAGCACCGACCCCAGCCCACGGTAGTCCGCGGACCGTTCCTCCCCACTTAGCTTCTTCGGTCGGTCTGCTCAACTGTGCATCCCAACTTTTTCGCCTGACCCCACACCCACCACTGTCCTATCCATTTTGCCACCGCTCCGAAGGGAGCACCTTTTTTAGAGGTATTCAAAGCCTGTCCACTAGATATACTAGGGTATTGGCTTGGGACCGTGAAGTCAAAGCCTGTCCGATATTCTGGGACATCCCGAGGCTCGCCTGGCGCATTCGGGGGGACGAAATCAGGAAGGACTGTAAACCCCCTTTACACTCACAACTTAGTGGCTGCCAGCCGCCGGGCGCGTCGGCTGCCCGGCGGCCATCTTCTCACCACTCAGATCACTCGCCCATGAGATCACGATGAAGGGACGGAACGACGACCTCAAGTCGCCCCAGGGCTATCGCCGCCACTGGTCTCCTGCTGGAAACTCCCCATCTCCGCGCTTGGTTGACCGGAACCACATTGAGCCACCCAATGTGGACTGAGTCGCCAAGCATACCGGACCATGCTCCGGAGCCCAGAATGGCCTCGGCAAGGCAATCCTAGCCCGGACCGGAAGCGGTAGTGTAAACCCCCTTTACACTCTTTCCGATCCAAGACTCGGCCGGCACCGGGACGATGTTATACTCGAGTCCAACCGAGTCTGCGGTAGGGGAGACTTCTTGCACTACGTCAACTACATCCCCCGGCCCCTGGCCCAATGGCCCCATGAAGCGCGTTCCGCTAGCGGAGCAACATTTCTATTGACCACTGAACGCTTGGCCCTCGGTGGGGGAGGGGAGTCTTCCAGATGACCCGGGGCACGAAGACGGTCTGGCCCGTCATCACCTTGGCGGCAGCAAAGGGCGGTGTAGGCAAGACGACCATCGCCTACGAGGTAGCCAGCGCGATTGGCGCGGTCCTCGTCGACTGCGACTGGGACAACGGTGGGGCCACCACCATGTGGGGGGATGACCCTGGCAAGCGGCAGAGGAGCCCCCTTCTTAACGCACTCCTTGCCATAGC
>PLDE01000019.1 GCA_003135035.1 Candidatus Dormiibacterota bacterium
CTGCCCAGGATGGGGAGAAGGAGATTGGCGCGAACACGCTCACCTTCGGCTTGCAGTTGTGCGCGGAGATTGCCGCAGAGGCCAAGGTGTCGCGCTCCTTGAAGCGTGAGCTCTCTAGTGGTGACCACAATCAGTTCTTGGGCGTTATGACGGGAGAGGAGTTTACCCGCCTCCTCAAGCACCCGAACTCGTGCCTTTCTGCAAAGGTCCTGGTCGCGTCGCTGTGTCTGCCGACTCCATGGGCCGCAGCCGCTACGACGGCCAACACTTGGGCCCATTTAGAGCGCGCGCTTGGAGATCGGGTGGACCCTGGTGGATTTCAGTGCGAGGTGATTCTGCGCGGCTGCTGCGGTGTTCCACTCATCGAGCGCGAACCTAGCTACGAGGACGCTGTCTGATCAAATACGTTTTTCATCTCAGCGGTGGCCGTCGGCGGCGTCACTGGAACAATGCGCCACAGGGGTTGGCGGCTACCTAGTCAGGACTCGACGACGGCCAGAGTGGGTTGTTTGATAGTGGCGCAGTCTTCCTTGTCTGCTTCATCGTCGGTCCACAGGGCCTGGCCCACAAGCGTGTTGATCCTCTTCATGACTTCACCCTCGGCATCGAAGATCGAGTCCTGGACAGCCGTGATGTCGCGGTCCTCTCGCTCCGCCGCAGCCTTCAAGTAATCCGGGGCCACCTCAGATGTCACGATCTGGAGGCACGACTGCTTCGGCTNNACCCGCAGCCACTCGTCGAGTTGGGCAAGATCAGACCTCACGCCATCGAGCCGCTGCTGGTTGGTCAGCATCCTCTTGGTCGCCAGGTCAGCGGCTTCGTTGACTAGGCAGTGGATCGCGGCTGCCACCAATGATCCTCCTCGACGTGGTGATTGCTCCTACTCACAGCGTAAGGAGGTTGTCAAGGGCCTAAGAGGAGTCTCGCGCCGCATAGGGTGTAGTAAGCTGGACTTGTGTGCCTCATCGAGTTGGCCAACAGGGAGGAAGATTCGCGGGTACGATATTGGGGATGACAGAGCATTGGGGCAGTGGCCAGGTGGCGCCCTTCTGGTGGCGCGGACCGGTCCACGGAGTAGTGGGGATTCCGCACGTCCTGGTGGTGCAGGGGGATCTGGGTTTCTGTGTGACGTGCAAGGAGTGGGGGATCGCCGCGATGGACCTCCTGGGCGAGTCACCGTGCAGCGTGGCGCTGCGGGACTGGCATGGGCAGTGCCCGCGACTGCGGCACAACGCTCTGGAGCGGGCGGTCGCGGCAAGCGGGGAGCTGGGGCCGCTGGCGGAGGCTTACACCAAGTACCTAGAGGTGAACCGGCTGACCTGAGCCGCCGGGGGCGCGTCCAAAGGCGGGCGGGCGGAGGACCAGGGCGGGGACCTGGGGTGGAGCGCTGAGGGACCGCCAACGGCAACGGCGGGTTAGGCACCTGGGCCGAGGGGAGGAGTTGGAACGGCTACTCCACAACGTAGTGGTCGGCGTAGGTGGGCGGCGGTTCACCCTCGATGCCGAAGATGTCCGCCGCCGTTATCGTGCGGACGTCGGGCGGTGCATCCAGTACGGCCATTGGCGCCGCCAGCGCGAAGCGGAGGTTCCGGGAGAGGCGAGGCAGGCGCTGCGCCTTGTGTTCGAGTGCCCTCAGCAGGGGAGGTGCCTCGATAGAGCGACGAAGCTTTGCTTCGCCGACCAGAACGGCTTCCCGGTGTGGGCCGGCTAGAACCACGGCGTCGATCTCCGTGTCGCCCCCAGGTCCGGTGGTGAGCGACTCGGCCGGCGCCCGGTCATGAGTCCAGAACCTCCCGATTGCTACCGCCTCGTCGCCCAACTGGCCGGCCGCTGCCAACCGACGCAGGTGCATTCGGAACGCCTCCTCCCAGCGCGGTCCCAGAAACTCGGACAGCTGCGGCATCAGTACGGTCGCGATGCTGGCCCCCAAGCCGCGGTCGATGGACGCGCGATGCGGGAGGATGCAGCCGAGCCAGAAGGCGAAGAAGTTGTCGGCGACCCGATAAACGCGCCGGCGCGACCGACTTCCTTCCTCGGTCACCGGCTGGATCCGCTCCACCAGCTGAAGTTCGATCAATCGCTCAAGTTGCCGGCTCGGCTCGCTCCGTACGGCGTTGTGGATCTCGTGATGCTTGGTGTGCCCGAGCGCGACGGCGTGGAGCACTTGAACTTCGATGTCAGCGAGTGTCTCGCCGCGCATGGCCAGGTCACCTTCGACCAGGAGTCTTCCGCCAGGGGTGCAGAAGAGGTCGGCGACGTTCTCGTAGAGGCCTGCACCCTGATCCCACAGGCTGAGGTAGAGGGGCATGCCGCCGAGGAGTCCCCAGACCATGGCACGGTCATATGGGTCGAGGTCTGGGAGCATTAGTGCAGCCTCGTGCGGCCGGAAAGGGTGGACGAGGAGGCTGAGGTCGAAGCGGCCGTACAGCGGCGCCCGGGCTTCCTGCATGGCTGCCATGGTGCGAACCGCCGATCCACAGAGCAGGATGCGCAGTTGACCCCGGGGGTTGTCCCAGAGCGCTCGGATGATCCCGGGCAACTCGGGATTGGCGGCCACCCCCTCTTGGAACTCGTCGAGGATCAGCAGGACGGGTTCGGTGCGTGCTTCGCGGGCGAGCGCCATCAGGAGCTGGTCCCATGAGGTCGCTGGCGGTGCCCAGGCGTCATCGAGCGAGTCGTCCCGCTGGCCCTCCTGCCACGATCGGGCGATGACAGCTAACTCGTCCGCAGCGGAGCGGCCGGCGAACGTGTGGTAGACGGTGCGATGGCGCCCTTCCGCAAACCGCTGGAGGAGAAGCGTCTTCCCGACGCGCCGACGCCCCCAGACCAGACCCAGGCGCTGCCCCGACTTCGCCCACCAGGACTCCAGCTGGTCCAGCTCCCAGGATCGATTGACAAATTGCATGGGGCGATACTAGCAGGCCACGACAGTGTCGTCGCGCGTATAAAAGTCCGAGAGCCCCATCGAAGGCACGCGGCCTGA
The DNA here is from genome assembly GCA_003135035.1 of Candidatus Dormiibacterota bacterium. Classification (GTDB taxonomy): domain Bacteria; phylum Chloroflexota; class Dormibacteria; order Aeolococcales; family Bog-877; genus Bog-877. The sequence goes on from PLDE01000019.1 coordinate 2,984, forward strand.
TCAGAAGTAGAAGGGAGCGGGCGTACGCAGATCGTCGTG
>PLDE01000062.1 GCA_003135035.1 Candidatus Dormiibacterota bacterium
GGCCGGGACGGACATGAGTCTCGGCAACCTGGTCGAGCCGAACTGCCGAGAGAGCTCTTATTAGGATGGTTAGAGGCCCGGGTCGCCCGCCAGCAACCGCTCAGGAGGTCCTGATGTGACGGAAGCCGTGATCGTGGCGGCGGGAAGGTCGCCGGTGGGACGTGCCGGCAAGGGTTCCCTGGTGGACTTCCGACCCGACGATCTTGGGGCCCTCATCCTGCGACGGGTCCTAGNNCCCTGACCCGCTACTGCAGCTCGTCTCTGCAGACGACGAGGATGGCGGCCCACGCAATCCGGGCTGGAGAGGGCGACGTCTTCGCCTCGGTCGGGGTCGAGACGGTGAGCCGGTTTGGCCACGGCACCTCCGACCCTGCGGAAGCTCGCAACCCCCGTCTCCTAGCGGGGAACGCCGAGGCTTTCCCCGACCTGTATCTACCCATGGGACTGACTGCAGAAAACGTTGCCGAACGCGAGGGAATCTCCCGCGAGGAGATGGACCAGTTCGCGGCTCGGAGTCAGAACCGCGCCGTTGCCGCCCAAGCCCAGGGCTTCTTTGCTCGCGAGATCATCCCGGTGACGACGGCGGACGGACGGATCATCGACCGTGACGATGGTCCCCGTCCGAATACCACGGCCGAGCTTCTCGCCACTCTCAAGCCCGTCTTCAAGGAGGGCGGCCGGGTCACGGCCGGAAACGCCTGCCCNNCCTGCCCGCTCAACGACGGAGCGGCTGCGGTGATCGTCATGTCTATGGATCGCGCCCATCAACTCGGGATCACCCCGCTCGCCCGGATCGTTGCCACTTCGGTCGCCGCCCTGGAACCGGAGTACATGGGGCTGGGGCCGATCCCCGCGACCGAGAAGGTCTTCGCCAGAGCCGGAATGTCGATGAAGGATATCGACATCGTGGAGATCAATGAGGCCTTTGCCGCCCAGGTCATCCCCTCCGCCCGGGGCATCGGCCTGGATCCCAGCGAGGAACGCCTCAATCCCTACGGCGGCTCGATTGCAATCGGCCATCCCTTCGGCATGACCGGCGCCCGCATCACCTGCACTCTGCTCAATGGGCTGCGCACGCAGGACAAGACCCTGGGGCTGGAAACCATGTGCGTCGGCGGCGGGATGGGCATGGCGATGATCCTGGAGCGCCTGTCCTAGGGTTGATCCTCGCGCTTATTGGTGGCCGCTGCCATGGCGGCCAAGAGGCAGGCCACCAACCCCAGTCCCATGGCCACGAGCTGCAAGGTCAGGTGATCGGCACCCTGGGTCCAGGACACGACCAGGGCGGCCCCAAAGAACAGCACCGCGGCTACCACCAAGGACGCTCGGCGCGATCCGAGTTGACCTAGCATGCCCACAGAGTAGCGGCCGATCCTGGCAGCGGCGGCTGGTCCGGCTAAATGTCGGGCGTCTCCTGACGCCACTACAGTCCCGGCTACGACTCACCGGGTCGGTGCGGCTCTGGGGAATGGTGGCCGGCGGTACGTGGATCCCCGAAATGACCAGGCCGAGGTAGATCAGTTGGTAGAGCACGGGTCTGACAAACCCCTGCGCCTACCTCGATTTGAGTTCGCTTTGGACCGCGATTCCCTCAAGGGAACCAAGGTGGAACCTATCTCGGGAGTCAAGTCGTAGATCCAACGGCCAGGGCCCCGCGTACCCTATTTATTCGCCCTGCAAGTCTCGGCGTCTGAACGCGAACCCTCCCAGGAGGGCAGCCAAGCTTCCGACGGCTACCATGGCTCCGCTTGCTTCCCAGTTGGGAGGTACCGCAGGGGCCGACGCCATGTCATGAAAGACTGAAGTGTCGAGAACCCAATGGCTGGTGACGCCTATGCCACCGATGAGAACGACGAATAGGGACCAGCCCAGCAACGTGTAGACGACGATCGCAGCGGCCCGAGGCCATACCCCAAGGGCCAGTACTCCAACGCCTAAGATCGAGATCGCCGGTGGGACTATATTCAGGCCAGCTGCCAGCAATGTTGTGAAGCTCACTTGAGAATGCTGACTTGCGGCTCCCAACCAGGCGAAGACTCCTGCGGTCAGGCCGTCCACCAAGACAACGACGACCGCCACCCGGATCCGTCCCCAGAGCCACGATGCTCGAGAGAGCGGCCCGACCAGGAGGTGATCGAGCCTGCCTCCAGACTCCTCTGAGCGCGCCGCAGTTACCTGATTGGCAGCTACGAACGCGACCAGGGCCGCCAGAACGAGGAAGCAGACTCCGAGAATCGCGTCCGCGCCAGTCCCCGGTGCGCCAAGTTTGGAGAGCAGGCCTTCAACTGACGATCGCGAGATCGTCGCACCCGCGGATCTTGCAATGAACCCATAGAGGAAGCTCGAGAGAACGATCGCAACCCACCAGCCGATGACAGTGGGTCGCATCATCCGGATGGCAAGACCCGTGGGACCGGATAGCAATCGGAGGTGCGGTTGAGTGGCCAGCCGATCCGGCACTATGCTCGCCCCGATATCGCGCGTACCTGAGAGGTGTATTGCCCCGGCCGCAACCACCATGGTGAAGGCGATGATCGGCAACAGAGCGATGGGCTGCGGCACCGTGAGGGGCCTGAGCTCCTCGACCCAACCCAGGGGTGAAGCCCAAATCAGCCAATGCATGCCCACACCCGCGTCGGCGATCATCCGCACGGCGTAGCTCACCCCGAGGAAGGCTGCGGCATACGCGGCCGCCTGGCGGCGAGTCGCCCCGAGCTGGCTGGTGAGCGCACCGACAGCGAGGAACATGACCGCCGTCGCAACCATGGCCGTGGAGAAGTAGAGGGCTGGCCCAGCTGCGATTTTCACTTTCGAATCCAGGCCGCTCAGCACCGTGACGAGGCTGGCTACCGCCCAAAGTGTGAAGACGCCAGCAGCGAGGCCACCGAGTGCTTGGGCGGTAGCGCGCCGCCGGGTGGTTTGACCAGCGAGCAGAAGATCCCAGCGTCCGTTCTCCTCTTCCCCGCGCAGTAGCCGGGTACTGGTCAAAAGGCCCCACACGGCGCCGAGGATCATGAGAGCCATGGAAACCTTGAAAACGGTGAACCCAGCGACGGTCTGGAGTTGCCAGGCAGGCCCCAAGAGGGCGCTCGTCGCATGGTTCGAGCCGTAGGCGACTGCCAAGGCATCTCGTTGGGCCAGAGTTTTATAAATCCCGGAATAGCTGATAGCTGAAGAGGCAATGGCGATGGCGAAGATGGAGCCCCAGATAACCCCGGAGCGGGCGGCTCCACGTGCGGTCAGGCGAGCCACGACGGTACCTGGCCATCGCCCCACCTGGGCCTCTTTCTTATCCGCGATCTCAGCTTGCATCGTGACTCGTGTCAGGACTTTTGCCGTGCACTCCGTACTGCGCCAGGAACAGCTCCTCCAAGGATGGTTCGCGGCTCAGCAACTCGGTGACGCCGGCAGCAACCAGTGCCTTCAGCAACGGCTCCACCGAACCACGCACCTGACAGCGGACAAGTCGTCCGTCCACCTGCACCGAACTCACCCCCGGGACTCCAGAGAGATCGGGCACCGACCCTTCCGAGAAAGTGGCCTCCACGGTGAGCGCGCTGAGGTGGCGCATCTGGGCCAACGTTCCCATCTCGACGAGCCTGCCCTCGCGGAGAATACCCACCCGGTCGCAGAGGGCTTCGACCTCACTCATGATGTGGGAGGAGAGGAATACGGTTTGGCCGCGTTCACGCGCCTCGTGGATGCTATGCCGAAACGCTTGCTCCATTAGTGGGTCTAGCCCACTGGTCGGCTCATCTAGGACAAGCAGGTCCGGGCGTGCCATCAAGGCGCCGATCAGGATGAGCTTCTGCCGGTTCCCCTTTGAGTAAGCACGGACCTTCTTGGTGGGGTCGAGGTCAAACCTGGCGATCAGCTCCTCTCGGTAGGCCTTGTCCACCTGGCCCTGGACGCGCCCGAGCAGGTGGAGGGTCTCGGCGCCGGTGAGCGACCACCACAAGTTGGCCTCGCCGGCCACGAACGCCAGGCGACGATGGGCCTCGATCGGATGGCGCTGGCAGTCAAGGCCGAAGATCTCTCCGTGTCCCTCTGATGGCTGGATGAGCCCTAACAGAAGGCGGATGGTGGTTGTTTTACCAGCGCCGTTGGGGCCGAGGTAGCCAATCACCTCCCCCTCGACGACATCCAGATCGAGATGATCGAGGGCCGCGACCTTGCCGTAGCGCTTGGTCAGTCCCTCGGTGCGTATTGCTGCGACTCCCATGTCTCGTCGCTCCTCTCTTTGGCTTCGCCCACCCTCAACCTACCGTAAACAAAGAGAAGGGGGCGAGTCCTCGACGGACCCGCCCCCTTCCCGCCTATCGCTCAGCGGGCCGGATGCAGTCCTCCCACCTGAGGTGCAAAGACCTCAACGCTCGAAGAAACCCGACGCCCGTGCCCGAACTCGAACAAGGTGAGCAGGAGCGTCACGCCAGCCAGCACAAAGGCCACGATCGCTGCGAGGAACGCGATGCTTCCCATGATCCCGAAGCCATAGGCCTCCAGAAGCATGCTGCGAAGCGTGGTTCCGCGAAAGACGGTCTGGACCTCAGCCGCCAGCGCCGCGTTGGTTGGATTGGCTATTGACGCTGCACTGACCTTCGAATAAACCCCGTGATACGGCATCTCAGTGAGATGAACGGCGATGAAGTGGTCGGCGTAGGCCTCAGCCTGCGCTCCGGTCAACACTTCCTGACCGGCGTACTTGAGCAGGTAGGGCTTCATCCCCGGCGTGATTTCGGTACCTGGCTTGGCGTGCGCAAATGCTGAAGCAGCTGGGAAGGTGACGTCCTGCATGGCCAGCTGGTTGTGGATCTCGTTGTTGGTGAAGGCTGATGCCCACAGCAGAAGCGCGCCTGCCAAGATTAGGGTGAATGTCAGTCCGAGTCCGATCCCTGAAGCGATGATGTCGAACGTCTTGCGTCGCATGACTCCTACTCCTCTATGCGAGCCGTAGACCGGCCGCTCTTACTTGTTCACCCAGTTTTTCATCGGTGAGTGTCGGCCGAATGGGCGCGACCACCGCAAGGGAGCCACGTACTTTCACCTAGAAGACTCGTCGGGCCAAAGGCCCAGCTGCCTCAATGGCAGCGGTCGTCAGGAAGTCGAATGGCCAGAGCTAGCCTTGAAGCAGCCGGCGAGTCTCGAGGGCGATCTGCAGATCCTCTCTGCTCTTCACTACTAATACCGCGGTACTTTGGCCCGATTCTCCGATCTGTCGGTCTTGATCGCCGGTGACATTCAACCCCTGGTCGATGGTGACCCCAAGGAATTCCAGGCCCGCGCAGCAGGCGGCGCGGATACGTGGCGAGTTCTCCCCTACTCCACCCGCAAATACCAGCCCATCGACCCCACCCATAGCCGCAGCCATCGAGGCGACTTCGGCTCGCATTCGGTGCAAGTAGACGCTGATGGCGAGCTTGGCGCTGGGGTCACCCTCATCGCTCCTCGCCTCCAGAATGGGCATCCTGGAGTCGCCTCCCAGTCCGAGCAGCCCCGATTCGTTCTCCAGGGTTGCGGCCAGTTCCGATGGGGTCACTTCTGCATGCTCCTCAAGCCAAAGGAGCAGGCCCGGATCCACACTGCCAGACCGGGTGGCCATCACCAGGCCCTCCAGGGGGGTGAACCCCATGGTGGTGTCCACCGAGCGACCTGCCTCGACGGCACATAGCGAAGCGCCAGCTCCGAGATGGCAGGTGATCAATCGAAGGCTCTCCAGCGGCTGGCGCAGGATCTCTGCCGCCCGACGCGAGACGTAGGCGTGGGAGAGGCCGTGGAACCCATAGCGACGCAGGTTCCAGCGACGCCGCCACGCAGCCGGCAGGGCGTAGGTCGATGCCGCAAGGGGAAGGGTCGCGTGAAAGGCCGTGTCGAAGCAGGCCACCGCAGGGACATCCGGCAGTGCGGCCTTGGTCGCGTCCAAGGCGGCGAGGGACTTGGGTTGATGGAGAGGGGCCAAGTCAATCAGGGATCTGAGCTGGTCCTCTACTCGGGCGTCGATCAAGACCGGGGCCGTGAATTCGCTTCCTCCGTGGACGATCCGGTGGCCAACGGCGTCCACTGGGCCCAGCTCCCTCACCGCCTTCCTCAGTTCCGCCGCCGAATCTTGGGAGTTGAGTGCGGGAAGGTCGTGACTCCCCGCTAGCGAGTCATCCGGCTCGATCAGGCGCAACTTCAGGCTGCTGGACCCGGCGTTGACCACGAGGATGCGCATCTGGGCGCCTAAGCCGGCCATGTCCAGTCGCGNNTCACCCCGCTGTCGCGTGTAGATACGGGACTCGAGCCGCCTGTCCACCATCTCCTGTCGGAGGTGACCCGCTTTGTCGGACAGACCGGGCACCCGATCGATCACATCAATCACGAGGTGAAAGCGATCCAAGTCGTTCAGCATCACCATGTCAAAGGGAGTGGTCGTGGTCCCCTCTTCGATGTAGCCGCGAACGTGGATGTTGGCGTGGTTGTGGCGGCGATAGGTGAGCCGATGAATCAGGGTGGGATAGCCGTGGTAGGC
>PLDE01000286.1 GCA_003135035.1 Candidatus Dormiibacterota bacterium
CTCGTTCTGGTCGCTCCAGGCGCTGGAGACCGTCACCAGGGTGTCGGCCGCCCGGTCCTACATCGCGACCGCGCGTTTGGCCGTCGCGGAGGCGCCCCGGGGCACGCTGATCGTGGACGGGCCGACGCCGGCCGACATCATGGCGCCCGGCTTCTTCTGGCGCCAGGGGTACACCTCGCAGGTCATCGGGGCGGTGGCCCGCGGCGAGCCGGGCCGGCACCTGACCTGGACGCTCAGCGGCAAGGAGGTCCGGGGCACCGGTCGGGCCCACGCTGAGGTGCGAGCGCGCTTCCGAAACGACCCGGAAGGAGGCAGCGACCTGCGGCTCACCGTGCTGGTCGAGGGCCGGGGCCGACTGGGCGAGATCGAGGAGGCGAATCTCGATCGCGCCGTGTCATCGGTCATCACCCGCTTCAAGCGGGCNNGATCGCCGCCGGCGCCGCGGCGGCGGCGGCCCTCGCCTTGGGAGTGGCGGCTCTGGTCTTCTGGCGCTCGCGCCGGCGCTGAGGTCGCCAGACCCCGAGCCGGGGCAGGCTGGACGGCACTCTCCTCGACCCCGGCGCTGTTAGCAAGGGCGGCATAGACTCTGCTGGTGTCCGAGCCATCGCCTCGGGATCAGAGGTGGTATCGCCGTCGGATCTGGTACTGGCCGCGGTCCTGGCCAAGGCGGATCCGGGGCTGCTGCAGCTGCTGCTCCGGATGCCTGGTCGCGTTCTTGGTGGTCTGCCTGGCCCTGCTCGTCTTCGCCCTCACCCCCAACTTCTATCCCGCCTATCCCAGTTCTGCTCGAGAGCTGGCCGCAAGCGCCAGCACCGCCTCCGGTCACGGACTTTCCTGGCTGCACAGTAACGGCAGCGTCATCCTCGACAGCCAGGATCGCCAAGTGCTGCTCCGGGGCATGAACGTGACCGGGCTCGAGGAGGCGAAGGACATGCGACCCGGCCCCGTGCCTACCAGCCAGGACTTCGCGGAGATGCAAGCGGATGGCTTCGACGTGATCCGCCTGCCGATCAACTGGTCACGCTTGGAGCCCCGGCCCGGGGTGATGTCAAGCTCCTACCTGGACCTGATCCGCTCAGTGGTCAACGATGCCGCCGCGCACGGCATCTACACCATCTTGGATATGCACAACATCGACTGGAGCATCTACTACGGCGGCGACGGCGCCCCCAGCTGGGCGACCGCCGGCGGGCTGCCCCGCAGCTTCCCCCTGGGCTCGCCCTGGAACCGCCATCTTGCTCCCGGGGTGCTGGCCAGTTACGGCATCTTCTGGGCCGACCTGGGTGGCTGGCAGCAGGACGTAACCCAGGTCTGGAGCTACGTGGCCAAAGCCTTCCGCGATGACTCTGCCGTGGCCGCCTTTGACCTCTGGAATGAGCCCCATCCCTTCCCGATTCCATCCGGGCTGTTCGAGAAGAAGTACCTGCTTCCCTTCGAGGCCAACGTGATCACCCATCTGGCCGCCGTCGCACCCCACCAGATGTGGATCACCGAGCAGACCCTGGACTTTGGCCTGCCCACCTACGTGGGGCCACTCCCCTATCCCAACCAGATCTACTCCAGTCACGTCTTCGCGACTCTGCTCGAGCCCCCCTGGCAGAAGCCCACTCCCGAGTACGCAATTCCCCTCAACCTGCTCGAGGACCAAGCCAAGGAGGCGGGCGCCGCTCCCTGGGTGGGCGAGATCGGGGCTGGGGGCGGCGCATCCAACCAGGCCTGGGTAGCCAAGGAGATGAACGAGATGGACAAGTACCACCTGGGCTGGGCCTACTGGGATTGGGACGAGGGCGGCAGCTGGGCCTTCAAGCGCAACCCCGCCCGACTGAAGATCGTCGCCCGCGCCTATCCCCGGGCCACCCCGGGCAGCCTCGACACTCTGAGCTACGACTACCACGATGGCCAGCTCGTGGTGGACTTCACCGGCGACGCCTCCACCCACCCCCTGCTGGTGGAGGTGCCGTCCTTCTTCCGAAACTTCACGGTGACCTCCTCCGATCCGGCGCATGATGTCTCCAGCAAGCTGGACAGCAAAACCCACATCCTCTCCGTGCGCATCAAGGACAGCCAGCTGCACCACCAGCTGCGGATTCACCTGACGGCCTGACGCGGCACCCACGCGGGAGTGCGATGGGGATCAGGCGTGGGCGGCGGCGGCAACCTCTTGGGGAGTGCGAACGCCCCAAACCAACCAGCCGCCGAGGATGAGGGACACTGAGAAAAAGCTGAAAATCATGGGAAAACCCGCGTTGTGGTGGAGACCGTTGCCGAAGTCCAGCAGCGGTCCCGCGATCAGTGTCGCCAGAATCCCGGATCCCGCCGTGGCCAGGTTGGAGATGCCCATATAACGCCCGGCGGCCTCCCGTGGTACCAGGTCTACAACGAAAGCCCAGTCAACCGAGAGGAGCATGCCGAAGGCGCCGCCGATGAACACGCCGACCACGTAGACGAAGGCGAGTGAGTGGGCAAAAATCAGCAGGAAGGTGCCCACCGCACCCAGCCAGCAGGCGGCCCGAATGATCGTCTTGCGTCCCAGCCGCTGGGAGAGTCGGGCCGCCGGCAGGGTCACCACGATGGCGAAGAGCACCACCACCGCCAAGAGGACGGAGGTGGAGCCGGAGGCCCGGTTGGCGAGGGCGTTGCCGCCGCCCGGGTAGAAGGTGGCCTTGATGAAGAGGAGGGCGAAATCGGTCAGCCCGGTGATGCCCATCAGAGCCAGCAATCGGGAGATCAGGAGCCGCGTGAAGTCGGGATTCTCGCGGGGGCGAAAGCTGAAGACGCCTAGATACGCTTGCCGGCGACTGGGCAGGGGCGGCCTGGCGGGCGAGTCAGGCACGAAGATGATCGTCGCCAGGACGGCGAGCACGAGGACCACGCCGACGGTCAGCAGGGCCAACTTGATGTGTCCGATCGCGATCAATCGCCCGGTGAGCAGGAAGCCCAGGGCGGTTCCAATGAAAACCGCCAGTCCGTAGTAGCCGGACGCCCGGCCGCGATCCTGGTCCGCGACCTGGTCGGGCAGAAGACCCTGGTAGGCGCCCTCCGCCGTGTTGGAGCAGATCTGAAGGGCGCAATAGGGAATGATCAGCGCCCCATAACTACCCGCCAGGGCCAGCCCGAGCAGGCAGACGAGGTCGCCGAGAGTCCCCCCCAACATAAAGGGCTTACGTCTCCCCCAGCGGATCTGGCAACGGTCTGAGAGAGCACCCGCGGCCGGTTGGACCAAGATCGCCACCACCGCGCCCAGCGCCGAGAGCACTCCGAGGGCGACCCCGCGGTGAGCCTCCGGCACGGAGCTCAAGATGAGCCGGGGCAGGATCAGGGCCCCCATCCCCTGCCAGAGGTAGTTGATCGCCAGCCAGTAGACGGAGAGACCCATCAAGCGGGGCGCNNCTCGGTCGGCCCCTAGCCTCCGAACCCGGTGAGTCTACGCCCGGAGCAAGGCTCTGATCGCGGAAACTCCGTGCAACCGAACGCTGGACAGAACGCGCTCATGGAGAGGCCAATGCAACGACACGGCCGAGCGCGCCTGCTGATCCGGATGGCGGCGATCCTAGTCGTCGGACTGGGAGTGGGGATAGCCACATCTCTTCTCCAGCCCGAACTTCGGGCTCCCTGGCTGAGCCTGGCCAATGCAGCGAGTCCCTGGCTGACGCCGATGTTCTTCCTGGGGGCGTTCCGGCGACGGCCGTGGGGAGCGGCCCTGGTCGGGGCGACAACCGGATTGCTCGAGCTCCTCGGCTTCTTCGCTATCGCGGCGGTTCGTGGTGACGCCAGCGCGCACAGCTTGGTGCTCTTCTGGGTCGCCTGCGCGCTCCTCGGGGGGCCGATATTCGGGCTTGCCGGTTGGCTGTGGTGGCGAGGGCCACGAGTTCTGAGCGCGTTCGGCGGGGCACTGCTCCCGGCCGCGTTCTTCGCCGAAGCGGCGGTTATTTACGGATGGCGCCTCCACTACCTCCCCAGTGCCATCCTGTTCGTCGCGGTTGGGGTGGGCGTACTCCTGCTCCTCGGCCTGCGTGGCTGGCAGCATGGCCCGATCGCCCTCTGGCTCCTGGTCGCCTTCCCCGCCGGGGTGGTGGCTGAGCTGCTGGTGGGGATGGCCTACAGCCAGGCGTTCTGAGACGAGACCGGACTTGCCCGGTAGCGCCTAGCTGCTGCTCCCGACGGGCGGGCGCGAGCGCCGCCGCTTGCCACCGCCTCCCCCCTCGCCTCGGGCTCGCGGCTCCTGGAGGAGGTCAGCTGCAGGCACGGCAACCACGGTGCCGGACTCGGTCATGGTGACCAGGACCTGCTCCCGGACAACGCTGATCTCGCTGACCCGGGCCGGCTGTCCCTCGAACTCGAGCGCACTTCCCGGCAAAGGAAGGCGGCGCTTGAGGTCGACGTACTGCTCGTTCTCGTACTGGAGGCAGCACTTGAGCTTGCCGCACATGCCGTTGAGCCGGGTCGGGTTGAGCGGCAGTCCCTGCTCCTTGGCCATCTTGATGGTGACCGGGACAAATTCCTTGAGCCAGGAGGAGCAGCAGAGGCGGCGCCCACAGGGTCCGTAGCCGTCCTTCTCCTTGGCCTCGTCGCGGGCCCCGATCTGACGCAGCTCGACCCTGCAGCGCAGCCGCGAGGCCAGCTCTTTGGCCATGTCCTGGTAATCCGTCTGGCGCTCTGCTGTGAAGTCAAAGAGGATGCGGGACTCATCGAAGCTGATCTCGGCCCGCGACACTTTGATCGGCAGGTCGCGTTCCTGGACCAGATCGCGCGCCTGGCGGACGACCTCGGGAATGCGACCGTCGATCTCGGCCCGATGCTGGAGGTCTCCCGTGGTGGCCCGGCGGGTCACCGGCGGCAGCGGTTTGGGCACCATGCGCTGGTCCATCTCGGTGGCCTCCATGACCACCTCGCCGATCTCCGGTCCACGGGCTGTCTCCGCCACGACCTGGGTGCCCGGCACCAACTCCTCGTCCTGGGGGGCGTAGTAGTTGAGAGGTCCGTGGCGGCGGAATTTAACCCCCACCGCTAAGGGCATTGCTTTACCTCGGTTCGCTTGCGCTGAGGGCCGGTTTCCGATCGCCACCTGAGGGGCCTGCCGGCTCCTTCCCGAAGGCGAGGAGCAGGAACCGGTCCAGGACGAGCCGCGGGGTTGCCATCTCATCGAGCCGCGCCAGCGCGTCCAGGGCCAGATCGTACCGCTTGGAGCACCCCTCAGGCCCGAGCCGACTGGCCCATACCTTGGCCTGCTCGGCCTGGTCCGGCCAGCGACTCAGTTCCGGGACTCCCGCGGCCTCCAGACAGCAGTCCCGCAGGAAGCTGGCCCAGACCCTGAGGGCGCTCCTGGTCAGGTCGCGGTCGGTTCCCCGCTCGGCCAGCTTGCGACTGAGCTCGAGCAGTCCCGACGAGCTTTGACAGGGACAGCCAAGCAGTTGCTCCAGCTGCTCGGCCGCCCGGCGGGCCAGTTGGCGATCGGCGGCCAGGTCGAGCGCTAGTCCGGGCCGGCCCAGGCAGATCGCCGCTGCCACCCGAGCCGCCTCGCGGCGGATGCCATGCTCACTGACCAGCCACTCGGCTATGGCGTCTGTCTCGACCGGGCCCAAGAGCAGCTGCTGGCAGCGGCTCCTTAGCGTGCTGGGCAGGTGCTCCGACTCTGGTCGCGAGGTGCAGAGCCAGATCACGGTGTTGGATGGCGGCTCCTCGAGCAGGCGCAGCAGGCTGTTGGCGGCGGGGAGGCTGAGCCGCTCCGCATTGCCGATCACGGCCACCTTGGCGCTGCCGGCAAAGGCCGAAAGGCTGAGGAAATGCTGCAGGGTCGGGCCCTCCTCAGCCTCTGGGTCGGACTGGCTGAGGCGGATCCGTTCAATCTTCAGGGTGGCGTCGCCATCGTCGAGCCAGAGGTCGGGGTGGGAGAGCAGCCCTCCCGGCCAGTTAGCCGCCCCCAGCAATTCCCAGGCCATGGCGAGGGCCAGGGTCGTCTTGCCCACCTGGGGTGGCCCCGAGATCCAGTAGGCGTGGGACAGCGTTTGGCTGGCCAGCTGGTGCCGCAGGGATGCAACCGCGGGTAGATGGCCGATGACGTCGGTCAGGCCGGCGTAGGGCCGCGGCCCAACCCGAGGACGCTTCTCCCCACTGTCGCGCTGAACCTTGCGACCGGCGGCCACCCATTACCCCTCCGGAACCAGCCTGGAATCCCTTCAACCTTAGCCGCCAGGACGCTGCCCTTCCGCATTCCTCGGATCGCCGACCCGCACGCCAGAGGTAGCCGATCAGCCCAGCGTGTATAGGAAAGGAGTGCCGCCGGAGCCGCCGGCGAGGATGCAGACGGTGCGGTCCGGGCTGCAGGCCAGGGCATTGATCTGCCCACTGTGATCGAAGAACTTGGTCCAGTGCGATCCGTTGTCGATGCTCGCAAAGAGTTCGGAGGAGTGGAAAGCCTGGGTGACCAGCAGGCAACTGACCGCCTGGCAGGCGACCTGCCAGCCGAAGTCCAGGCGCAGGGAGGCCTGGGAGACCGTCCAGGTTGCGCCGCCGTCAACGGTATGGAACGCTGCCCCGGCACAGGCGGTGGCTCTCTCGCCCCCGCACTGATCGCCGCCCACCGCCCACCCGTCGCTGGCGGACTGAAACTCAACATCAGTCAAGTTGCTGTAGTAAATGGTGCCGATACCGAAGCCCGGGGTAGTGGGCAGGGGGGGCTGGGGTGGTGGCTGAGCTTGCCAGCTCTGCCCCAGGTCGCTGCTGAAGAAGACCCCCGGACCGGCCAGCCAGCAGTCGGCAGTGGCAACGCACCGTACGGTGGTGAGGTCATTCCCAGGGGAGGTTGCCGGTGACCAGGTGGTCCCGGCATCGGTGGTCGCAATCAGGGTGCTGGCCGTCGTCGACCCCACCGGGATAGCCACGGCGAGGCAGTCCGAGCTCGATGGACAGGCGATCGACGTGACCGCACTCACCCCCGGCACCGACTCGGCCGTCCAGGACCTGGCTCCGTCTTCGGTCGCGAAGACCTGTCCCCCCGAGGCAGCAGCCGCACCTTTCGGGGCGGAACCTCCCACGACGCAGTTCTGGGAGCTCGCGCAGCCGATGGCGTCCAGGCCACCGCTGCCGGGCACGTCGTGAGTAGACCACGTCCGGCCCCCGTTGGTGGTGGCGGTGACGACGCCAGCGCTACCGCTCCAACCGACGGCGTAGCAGTCCAGGGAACTGGGACAGGTGGCGTCGTCGTAGACAGCATGGCCCCTAGCCAGTGCCGACTGGGGAACGGGCGACGGCTGCTTGCCAAACAGCGACGAGAGAGGATCCCCGTTCGCCAGGGGGGCGGTGTAGGTGATCGAAAGAAGTCCGCTGGTGCAGGTGGCGGTGAAGGTCGTCTGGCCGTAGCTGAAGGTGCACTGCCACTGTCCGAAGGTGGTGGCGACCAGGGGACCACCGGCAGCCAGCAACTGCTTGGCAGCCCCACAGGTCATGTTCGTCACGTTGACTTGCGTGTCCTTGCCGTAAGCCCCCTGGATCGTGCCACACGACGTGCCCACCCAAATCACGAACAGCTGCTTGGCGGATCTCTGTCCGGAGCTGACCTCCAGTACGAAGGCACCGCTGTGACTACCGGTCGCGGGTGTCCCGGAGACATTCCCGGACGGGTCGAGGGTCAACCCCGAGGGCAGGCTGCCCAGTGCTAACGACCACCCGTACGTGCCCGTCCCTCCCGCAGCTAGGAATTGGTAGCTGAAGGGGGTCCCCGGGATGGCATCCTGGGGAACGACGATGGTGGTGGGGGTCGTGATCTGGAGCGCAGTGGACGCGCTTCGCGGAGGTCCGGTCGCACTAGCTGCGAGCGACCAGATGGTGAAGCTCTGCTCCGCCACCTGACCGACCGCAGTCACCTTGACCGTGAAAGGACCGCCCTGGCTGACCGCAGTCGGGGTGCCGGCAATGGTGCCGTTGGACGAGAGGGAGAGACCCGGTGGCAGGCTGCCCTGAGCTATGGACCAGTAATACAGCTGGTGGCCAGCCTTCTCATACAGACCGGGGTAGCTGCCCGGGCCAGCCGCTTCCAGGTCGAAGCCGTAAGGCTGGCCCACGGTGGCATTGGAGGGAGCTGACTGGTTGCTGGGGGTCGTGATGGTTAGCGGGTTGTTGGTGGGTTGGACAGGCGAGGCAGCGTTCGGTGTGGGCAGCTCCAGCCAGCTGAAGGGAGTTGGCGAGGACGGTAGGCCAACCATGAGGGCATGGCCGGGAGTGGTGTTGGTGTTTATCTCCTGCTCGCCGACAGTGGTGCCGAAGCCTTCGCTCTCACTGCCAAAGTCTTGGCTGAGGATCCAGAAATAGCCCGCCGGAGTGTGGCTTTTGGGAGGATTGGCGATCACCACGGCGGTGTGTCCAGCGGTAGGCTCCGCAAAGCCCCACGCACCGGAGGCGCCGAAGCTAACGATGTCTCCCGGAGAGGGCACCTTGTGGTTGTCCCCTCTTGAAGTGGTGGTTTCGGGGATCGGTTTGCCGTCGATCTTGAAGTGCTTGGGGTTGGTAGCCACCGACGAGACGAACTCGTAGCCGTAGGTGAAGTCGCCGAGCGCGTCATTGGCCGCCGGCTGACCGTAGACCGCAGATAGGTACCGAGCCGATAACTCGACGCACTGGAAGCCGTCGGAGTCGTAGGGAGTGGCCGGCGAGAAACCGGCCCCGGCGGGCCCGCAGGCCCACACGTTGTCCGGCCCCTCGATCTCCGCAGTGGCGCCGTGGACGGTGCAGAAGCGCTTGCCGAAGGGCGACACCGGAGCTGGGTTAGCCCAGACGGAGAAGGCCTTGGTCGCGGTCTCCCCGGCGCTAGTCACTCGGGCCTCGAAACCACCGCTGTGAGTCACCGATGTAGGTGTGCCCGAAATTACCCCACCGGCTGAGAGCCCGACACCGCTAGGCAGGGCACCCCCGGCCAGCGCCCAGGTGTAGCTGCCATTACCTCCGCTCGCTTGGAGGGTGAACGAATACGCCTTTCCGACGGTGGCGTTCGGAGGCGAGGTGGGCGAGGCCGGGGTGGTGATAGCGAGGTCGGAGGACGCCACCGCGTTCTCCGGGAATAGCGACAGCGCTCCCAGGGTGCACAAGCCGGTCGCCATCGCGCAAGCGATCAGCGAGCGTCGAGTGGCTAGGAGGTGCAGTGGCGGCGCAGTGCGAGTGAGCATTCGGCGGGCATGTTGTCAGAGCCAACCATCATCGTCAATCCTTCCTCCGTTTGCGGTGCCGGGTCTAGCGTTTTCCAAGCATTTTTCAAGTTTTTTCGGGGCGCCGCTCACCGCCAAATGTCGTCGGGATCCAAGGAAACCGGAAGCCGGACTCTGAGCACTTGGGCCGCCGCCCTAAGCTGCGCCGTCACCTGATTCGGGTCATCGCCGACGATGTTGAGGTGCCCCAGCTTGCGGCGAGGTCGGGGCTCCTTGCCGTAGAGGTGGATGTGGGCGCCCGGTATGGTCAGCAACTCACTCGGGTCAGGATCCTCGCCGAGCAGGTTGAGCATCGCCGTGTAGCCCTTGGCCTCGGTCCCGCCCAGGGGCCAGCCCAGACCGGCCCGGAGGTGGTTCTCGAACTGACTGCAGACAGCCCCGTCCATGGTCCAGTGGCCGGAGTTGTGGACCCGGGGGGCGATCTCGTTGGCCAGCAGCCGGCCCTCCACCTGGAATAGCTCGACCGCCAGCACGCCGACATAATCCAGTTCCTCCACGATCGAACTGGCGATCGTGGCTGCCTTCTCCCGCAGCTCCGGAGTCAGCCCGGGGGCAGGCGCCAGAGTGAGCCGGAGAATCCCTTCTTGGTGATGGTTCTCGACGGGTGGATAGGCGGCAGCCTCGCCACTCGCACCCCGGACAGAGAGGATCGAGAGCTCGCGCTGGAAGGTAACCACCCGCTCCAGGATGGACGGTGCTCGGTCCAGCTCCCCCCAGGCGTCGCCCAGCTGGGAGGCATCCTGCACTAGGCGCTGACCATGGCCGTCGTAGCCCAGGCGCCGGGTCTTGAGAATCGCGGGGAAGCCTACCTGGGCGGCCTGCTTCAGCTCGGCGTCGGACCCCACCTCGGCATAGGCCGCGGTCTCGACCCCCAGGCTCTGGAAGAGTTGCTTCTCCAGGAGCCGGTCCTGGCCCACGGCCAGGGCTCGAGGTGGGGGAAAGACTCGCCCCGACCTGGCCAGCAGGGAAGCCGAGCTTTCCGGCACCGACTCGAACTCAAATGTGACCAGGTCAGACTCCTCCCCCAACTGGCGGAGCAGGTCAGGATCGTCATAGGCGCCGAGCAGCTGGCGACCGACCACGGCGGCGGCGGCGTCCGCCAGGGGCTCGAGAAAGGTGAATTGCAAACCCAGGGGCAGCCCCGCCAAGCCCAGCATTCGGCCCAGTTGGCCACCCCCCAGGCAGCCGACCCGCTGGCCCACTCAGTTGGCTGAGGAGTCGGGCTGAGGGTCGGGGCGGCTCAGGACCGCATCGGTCTGGCGGGACCGGTAGTTGAGCAGCGCCGCTCGGACCGAGGGATCGGTGAGGCCGAGGATGGAAGCGGCTAGGAGAGCGGCGTTGATGGCCCCGGCTTTACCGATGGCCAGGGTTCCGACCGGCACCCCGGCCGGCATCTGGGCGATCGAGAGCAGGGAGTCCACCCCGTGCAGGGTCTTGCTCTCCACGGGAACGCCCAACACCGGCAGGTGGGTCTTGGCCGCCAGCATCCCGGGCAGGTGAGCGGCTCCTCCAGCGCCGGCGATGATCACCCGCAGGCCGCGGTCCTCAGCTGAGCTGGCGTACTCCATCAGCAGATCCGGGGTTCGGTGGGCGGAGACAACCCTGGTCTCGTGGGGGATCTCCAGCTCGGCCAGGGTCTCGGCGGCGTGGCGGAGCGTTTCCCAGTCCGACCGGGAGCCCATCACGACCCCTACCTGAGCCGGGGCTGCCGGATTCGCGCTCATCGCCTGTTCACGAGCAGAGCCACCTCCGAAGGTTAGCTGGGCGCCGCACCTCGACGGGGCTTGACCGGGGGTAGCGGAGGGGCGGTCTCGACGGCCTCGGACACTGGCGGAGAGGCTGACTCCTGGCGAAGCTGAGCGCGGTGTTGACCCCAGACCAGATAGATCCGCTGGATCGCGGTCAGGTTGGTTGCGATGGCCAGGATCCAGAGCACGATGGTCAGCAGCCCTATGTTCAGCTGGCCCAGCATCAGGCCCAAGGCGGTGACCACGATCCGCTCCGGTCGGGCGACCC
>PLDE01000208.1 GCA_003135035.1 Candidatus Dormiibacterota bacterium
GGTGGTGCTGGAGACGATCGCGGGACTGGCCCTGGCCCTGATGCTCCATCGCGCCTTCCGGGGTCGGGGCATGCTGCGCGCCGCCATCCTGATTCCCTGGGCGGTGCCCACGGTGGTCTCCGCGCTGCTCTGGACCACCATGTTCGACCCCCGCAGCGGCTTCGTCGACTATCTGCTCGGTATCCTGCACCTACCGGGTTCGCAAACCACCTGGTTGGCCGGGGAGTGGACGGCGTGGGCTGCCGTGCTGGTCGCCGATGCCTGGAAGAATGTCCCTTTTATCGCCATCATCCTGCTCGCCGGACTGCAGCTGATTCCCGGTGACGTTTATGAGGCGGCTCGCATCGACGGGGCCAGCACCTGGCAATCCTTTCGACGCATGACCTTACCCCTGCTGCGCCCTGCCTTGATGGTAGCGTTGGTGTTCCGTACGCTGCAGGCGTTTCTAGTCTTCGACATCATCTACATCATGACCGGGGGCGGTCCGGGAACCACTACCGAGACGCTTTCCTATCTCAACTGGCAGGCTTTTTTGGTCGACACTAATTTCGGTTTCGGCGGTGCCATTTCCGTCAGTTTGGTGGTGATTTCGCTGCTGCTGGCGGGTGGGATCGTCTTTGTCATGAGACCTAAGACCTGATGGCCAGCACGCCCGCCACCAGCAATCGTCCCGCACCCCTGGGGGTGCCGATTCCGTCGGTTACCCGGGTTCGGCGCTGGCGTACTCCGCGAGGTCGGCGCCGGATCGCAGGTCAGGTTCTTTTCTATTTGGGCGTGCTGATTGTTTTGTTGATCGCCCTCTTTCCCTTCTACTGGATTTTGCGCACGTCGCTGGAATCGAACGCCGAGTTTGTCCAGGGAGTGAGCAGCACAAATGGTATTGTCCCAGCCCATCTCACCCTGTCCTCGTACATCGACGATTTCACCCAGCTTCATTTTCTGACGCCCCTGCTCAACAGTGCCATCGTGGCCTTTGGCACCACTGTGGTGACGATCATCGTGGCCTCGCTGGCTGGCTACGCCCTGGCCCGGCTACCAATCCGCGGCGGCGGAGCGATCCTAACCTTCGTCCTGCTGGCTGGCTTCTTCCCGGTACTGGCCATGGTCGGTCCGCTTTTCTTGCTCTACCGCGATCTCGGATTGCTGGACAACATCTATCCCCTGATCATCACCTACCTGGTCTACACCCTGCCCCTCTCCACGTGGCTGCTGCGCAACTTCTTCGCCCAGATTCCCAAGGAGCTGGAGGAGGCCGCGCTGGTGGATGGTGCAAGCCGGCTCCAGACGCTGCGCAAGGTGGTGATCCCGGTCTCCATCCCCGCCGTCTTCACCGCGGGGATTCTCTCCTTCATCCTGGCCTGGAATGACTTTGCCTTTGCGCTCTCGTTTCTGGACAGTCCCTCAAAATTCACCGCGCCGCTGGCGATTGTGGTCTTCGGGCAGAGCCAGTTCGAGACCTACTTCAACCGCATCGATGCCGCGGTCGTGGTGATCACCATTCCGATCGCGATCTTGGTCCTGATCGCCCAGCGCCGTATCGTCAGTGGCCTGACCGCCGGCAGCCTCAAGGGCTAGGAGGAACGCAGCTTTGGCGACCGTAGAGCTCGACCACGTGACCAAGGTCTACCCCAACAAGACCCAGGCCGTCTCGGAGCTCTGCCTGGAGGTGGCCGACGGTGAGTTCATGGTGCTGGTGGGGCCGTCCGGCTGTGGCAAGACCACTGCTCTGCGGATGGTCGCCGGGCTGGAGGAGATCAGCGGCGGCACGGTCCGGATCGGCGGCAAGGTGGTCAATGACCTCAGCCCCAAGGAGCGGGACGTGGCCATGGTGTTCCAGAACTACGNNCGCGACATCGCCATGGTGTTCCAGAACTACGCCCTCTACCCCCACATGACGGTGGCGGAGAACATCGGCTTCTCGCTCAAGCTCAGGCACCTGGACAAGGCGGAGATCAACCGCCGGGTGCAGGAGGCTGGCCAGACCCTGGGCCTGGAGAGTCTTCTCACCGTCAAGCCGGCCAGTCTTTCCGGCGGCCAGCGCCAGCGGGTGGCCATGGGCCGAGCCCTGGTGCGCGAACCTGCCGCCTTCCTCATGGACGAGCCCCTCTCCAACCTGGACGCCAAGCTCCGGGTTCAGATGCGGGCCGAGGTTTCTCGGATTCAGCGTCGACTGGGGGTAGCCACCCTCTACGTCACCCACGACCAGACCGAGGCCATGACCATGGGCGACCGGGTGGCGGTCCTGGCCCACGGCGTGCTCCAGCAGTGCGAGGCTCCGCAGACTCTCTATGACTACCCGGCCAACCTCTTCGTTGCTGCCTTCATCGGATCCCCGGCGATGAACATTTACCAAGGGGGGATGGAGGCGGATGGTGGCCAGATGACGGTCCGCTTGGGAGACCATCGGATTGTCGTGCCCCCCTCTCAGCAGGAGGCTCGGCCGGGCCTGGCCGCCTACCAAGGGCGCCAGGTAGCCGTGGGGATCCGGCCCGAGCACCTGGCGGTCGGACACGAGCTTCCCGACAATCCGTCTGTGCTCCCCGCCGAGATCGACTTGTTGGAGTCGCTGGGGGCCGAGGTCATCGTGCACTTCCGGATAAGGGCCGATCACATCCGTCCCGAGGGGGCAGTGGCCGAGGGGGAAGACCAGACCCTGCCCTTGGTGCTCGGTGCCGGCGGCAGCGACAAGAACGCCCCCGGCGTGGCCCGGGTAGACCCCCGAGTTCAGCTCAAAGTTGGCGAGACGGTGACCCTGGTCCCGGACACCGACCATCTCCAGTTCTTCGACCTCGACACCGGCGCCGCCATCACCACCTAGCCACCTGGGTCGGGCACCTCTTTCGCCGCCGAGGCGAGACGACCATCTGCTGGAGGCGACGGTTCAGTAGTGGTTCAGTTTGACTGGGCGGATAGTGGCTCAATATGGACGGCGAATGGGTGTAAGGATCGATCACCACGCGGCCGCGCACGGGACAATAGCGCTGGGCGCTATAAATGTGCGGCACGCGAATATAGGGGAAGTCGGACATCCAATCCACGGCCGATGACTTCAGTCGGACTGGCGGGGCCGCAGTTCATGAATCAAGGGGAGGGCGCGTATGAGCTCGGAGCTATGGACTGCCGTTGACGGGTACATCTCCGATCTTCTAGTCAGCCAGGATCCCATGCTGGAAGCTGCCCTGGAAGCCAGCCATGCGGCGGGACTACCCCCCATCAATGTGGCGCCGAACCAGGGAAAGCTGCTGCACCTGCTCGCTCGAGCGCTGGGTGCCCACAACATCCTCGAAGTGGGAACTCTCGGCGGCTACAGCACGATCTGGCTGGCTCGGGCGCTAGACGAGGGTGGACGGCTCGTGACTCTCGAGCTTGAGTCTCGACATGCTGATGTGGCCCAGGCCAACTTCGACCGCGCTGGCCTGGCAGACCGTGTGATCCTGCGGAGAGGACCGGCGGTCGACAGCCTCGCCGAATTGGTCTCTGAAGGCGCGGGTCCCTTCGACTTGGTATTCATCGACGCGGACAAGCCGAGTAACCCCGAGTACTTTGAGTGGGCGCTCCGGCTGACTCGGCCGGGGAGCGTCATCCTCGTCGACAACGTGATCCGCGATGGGGCAGTCATAGACGCCGGGGCGCAAGATCCAGCTGTTCGGGGCACACGTCGACTGAACGAGCTGATGGCCGCCGATCCGCGCGTCTCGGCGACCGAAGTCCAGACCGTTGGCAGCAAGGGCTACGACGGGTTTGCCCTGGCACTGGTTCTAGCCTCCGAACCAGCCTAAGGCGGGGAACCCCAGCCCTGGCACCGGTCCGGGGGGCCGTCTGGATTCCGAGTGAACCCGGTGGGTCCGTGAGACTTACCGCCTCGAGGTCCGTGCTCGCCGACCGGGGCCAGATCGAGGTCCTGGCAGCCACTCCGGGAGGAGCTTGCCAACGCGGACTGGCAGCGTCCGCCCCAAAACGCACCCTGGGGGACGTTGGAGGGAACCCTTTGGGGTGAGTCGAGCGAACTGAGCCATGACCCGCTGCCGACGGTTCTTGACAGTTCCGCGAGGCGCCCCTAGGATTCTGTGATGGGCGCAGGGTCAGTTTTATCGAGCAGAGGAGACCGACTCCGCCCGCCCGCAGGGGTCCAGTTGCTGGTGCCCTTGCGCGCATCCGCTCCCGGGCGCACTTACTGAAATGACGCTCTCTGCTCGGCGTTATCAGCGCGCACCTCGTTAGGAGGGCCCATCTAATGACACCCACATCCGGTCACTCGAACGGCAAAGGCTTCGACGCGGCCGAGCAACTGCGGCGCAGCTGGGAGGGCGACCGCTGGCGCGACGTCTCGAGGCCCTACTCGGCGGAAGAGGTGATCCGGCTGCGCGGGTCGATCCGCATCGAGCACACCCTGGCCACCCGGGGAGCCGAGCGGCTCTTCGAGATGCTGACCAACTCCGGCTACGTGCCCGCCCTGGGGGCGCTGACGGGCCAGCAGGCGGTCCAGATGGTCAAGGCTGGGCTCCACGCCATCTACCTCTCAGGCTGGCAGGTAGCCGCCGACGCCAACCTCGCCGGCGAGACCTACCCCGACCAGAGTCTCTATCCGGCCAACAGCGCTCCGGCCCTGGCCCGTCGCCTCAACAACGCCATGCTCCGAGCCGACCAGATCGCCTGGGCTGACGGCCACCGTGATGGCGACTGGGTGGTGCCGATCGTAGCCGACGCGGAGGCGGGGTTCGGAGGCCCTCTCCACGCCTTCGAGCTGATGAAGTCGATGATCGAGAACGGCGTCTCCGGTGTCCACTTCGAGGACCAACTCGCTTCTGAGAAGAAGTGCGGCCATCTGGGGGGCAAGGTGCTAGTTCCGACCAGCCAGTTCGAGCGAACGCTGGTAGCGGCTCGGCTGGCCACCGATGTACTCGACGTGCCCACTCTGCTAGTAGCTCGGACGGATGCTCTGAGCGCGACCCTGATCACCAGTGACGTCGATCCCCGGGACCAGGAATTCCTCTCCGGGGAGCGCACTTCGGAAGGCTTCTACCGGGTCCGCCCGGGGATTGCGCCGGTGATCGCCCGGGGTCTCGCCTTCGCACCCTTCGCGGACGCCTTGTGGTTCGAGACCTCGACCCCCAACATCGAGGAGGCGGCGCAGTTCGCCGAGGCCATCCACGCCAAGTTCCCGGGCAAGATCCTCGCCTACAACTGCTCACCCTCCTTCAACTGGAAGAAGCATCTGAGCGATGCTGAAGTCGCCGACTTCCAATGGCGCTTGGGGGAGCTGGGATATCGCTTCCAGTTCGTGACCCTGGCCGGGTTCCATGTCGCCAACAGCTCGATGTTCGAGCTGGCCAAGGGATACGCCGAGGAAGGCATGAGCGCCTACGTGCGGCTGCAGCAACGGGAGTTCGAATTGGAGCAGCGCGGCTACACCTCGACCCGTCACCAGTCGGAGGTCGGGGCTGGCTACTTTGACTCCGTCCTGGAGACGGTAACCGGCGGCGAAAGCGCCACCCTGGCGTTGCAGGGGTCCACCGAAGAGGCCCAGTTCGAGACCACACCCAGCGCGTGAACGGCGCTTCTAAACCGGATGGCGGAGTCGAGGTCCTGGACCCCGGAGGTGGGCCCGGGGAGAGGGTCCTCACTCCGGGCGCCTTGGCTCTGGTGGCCAGGTTGCAAAGGGAGTTGGGGCAAGACCGTACCGATCTGCTCGAGGCCAGAGTAGTAAGGCAGCGTCGCCTGGACCAGGGCCAGCTGCCCGACTTCCTGGCTGAGACCGAGACGGTGCGGAAAGATTCCCGCTGGACGGTCTCTCCGCCGCCCCCCGACCTGGTCGATCGGCGAGTCGAGATCACCGGTCCGGTGGAGCGAAAGATGATGGTCAACGCCCTCAACTCCGGCGCCAGTGTTTTCATGGCCGACTTCGAGGACGCCAACTCGCCCACCTGGACCAACTGCCTGGAGGGTCAGGCCAACCTGATCGATGCCGTGGACAGATCGATCTCGCTGCTGTCGGGAGGCAAGACCTACCGGCTCAACCAGAAGACCGCGACGCTGGTGGTGCGGCCGAGGGGCTGGCATCTCCCCGAGAAGCATCTGCTGGTTGACGGCGAACCGGTCTCCGCCAGCCTGTTCGACTTCGGCCTCTTCGTCTTTCACTGTGGGTCTCGGCTGCTGGCCCAAGGTTCGGGTCCTTATCTGTATCTCCCCAAGCTGGAGAGCCACCTCGAGGCGCGGCTCTGGAACCAGGCGTGCCGGCTCGCCGAGGATCACTTGGGACTGCAGCGAGGTGCGATCCGGACCACTGTCCTGATTGAGACAGTGCTCGCCGTGTTCGAGATGGAGGAGATTCTCTACGAGCTCCGGGAGCGCTCGACCGGGCTCAATGCCGGGCGCTGGGATTACATGTTCTCGATCATCAAGAAGTTCCGCGACGACCCCAAATTCATCCTCCCGGACCGCGCCTCCGTGTTCATGACCGTCCCCTTCATGCGCGCCTACACCGAGCTCTTGGTCAAGACGTGCCACCGGCGCCAGGCTCACGCCATCGGGGGTATGGCGGCCTTCGTACCCAGCCGCCGCGATGCCGCCCTCAACCAGTTGGCCATGGACAAGGTTCGCGAGGACAAGCTGCGCGAGGCAGAGGATGGCTTCGACGGCACTTGGGTGGCCCACCCCGATCTGGTTCCGGTCGCCCGCGACGTCTTCGACCAAGTCCTCGGCCAGCGTCCCAATCAAGTGGAGCGCCGGCGCGATGAGGTCTCGGTGTCGGCTCGTGACCTGCTCGACGTGGCAGCCACTCCCGGGGAGATCACCGAGGCCGGCGTCCGGCTCAATGTCTCGGTGGGGATCCAGTACTTGGCCTCTTGGTTGCAGGGGACGGGCGCGGTCGCCATCAACAACCTGATGGAGGACGCCGCCACCGCGGAGATCTCGCGGTCACAGATCTGGCAGTGGCTGCATCACGGCAAGATCCAGCAAGAGGAGGTCCGGGCGATCGCCGACCAGGTCAACTCCGAGCTGGGCGCGGGGTATCGCCAGGCCAGTGATCTCTTTATAGAGGTGGCCCTGGCTCCCGAGTTCGTTCCCTTCATGACCATCCCCGCCTACCGACTGCTGCCCTGAGGCAGTCGGCTAACAGGGCTGTCACAACCGGCGACTGGGGCCGCTAACCCCTTGTCCCCTCCTGAGTTGCTCTGCTATGTTCGGCAAGTTGCCTCGACGAGTGCGAATTTTGCTTGCGAAGACTTCGCCTCTGAGTGTTGAGTCACGCCATCTCTCCCCATGGAGGCCCTGACCTGTGGCTAAGCCGACCACGCCCGTCGAGGAAGTTGAAGCGGTCCGCTACGGTGAGGCCGAGGGGGGCGGCTGCGACCAGGCTGGTTGCGAGAACCAGGAGGCCTACCGCTGCCTCTACCGAGACCGTCGGGCAGTGGACTGCTCCTGGGTGGCCTGCCCAGAACACCTGAACGTCGTCGAGGGGCGGGCCTACTGTCTCCGCCACGCCAGCGTCGTCGAGGTCCTGGCGCTGGCCCTGGCTCGAGGCACTCAGGTGTTGCCTCCCGACCTCGACAACCGCTGCGCCTCGCTGGTCCTCTGGGTCGCCAGGGACATGGACGAGCCGGTGGTGGACCGCCTGGTGCGCTGGGGCGATTCCAATATGAGCATCATCAATGACCCAGCCATTCGCTACACCCGGCCCGACCGGCTCCGCCAGGAGTCGGGGCATTGGGAGAGGCTCTGGGCGCTCGCCACCCGGACCGGAATCATTCTTAGAGTGGGTCTTCGTGTCGACGACAGCCGGCCCGAGACAATCATCCTGACCGGCGGCACGACCCATCTGGTCTCGACCGTTCCCCCGTGGATTCAGCGTCACCTCTCGGGCGAGTCCAACCGGGCTTCTCCATCCGACCTGGTCGAGCGACTCGCCTTCCAGCAGGAGCTGCTGCTGGCCTTGGACAACTACGTGGAGAAATACGGGGTCAGCTTCCCCAAGATTCTCATTACCGCCCGCGTCTGAAGGCTAGTTCCCAGCCTGGTCGCATAATTCGACCATGGCCTATGAAGCGATCGTCCCCGCTCGGCCCGGCGTCGCCACCCGGCATCAGCCGGAGTACCACGCCAACTACCTGACCTTCAGCCGCAGCTACACCGTCGACGTCACCTATCGCTGCTTTCGGCGTTGCGGCTACTGCGAGTACCGGACGGACGAGGGCGGCCTGATCACGGTGGCGGAGGTCGAGCACCACCTCGACCAGGCTCGCCGGCTGGGCTGTCGGGAGATCCTGATCATGGCGGGCGAGCAACCGTGGCGGCTGCCAGACCTGGGACTCGCCGACGAGGAAGCTTTCGTCGATCTTGTGGAAGACATCTGCCGGCGGGCGATGAGCCGAGGACTGTTGCCCCACACCAACGTGGGCCTGCTCTCCCGGACCAGCCTGGCCCGGCTCCAGCCCTGGAACGTCTCCATGGGCCTGATGCTGGAGAGCGCTACCGACAACCTGCGCGCCCACGCCATGGGCGGCGGCAAGCGCTATCACGAGCGCCTCGCCCATCTGGACGCGGCCGGCGAGCTGGGGATTCCCTTCACCACCGGCATCCTGGTCGGGATTGGGGAGACGGAGGCGGATCGCCGCCTCGCGCTGGAGCTGATCCGCGACTCCCACCTCCGCCACCGGCACATCCAGGAGGTCATCGTTCAGAACTTCATCCCCAAGCCGGGCACTCCTATGGCGGATCAGCCGGCACCTGATGCGGAGACGGTCCGTGGGGCCGTGCAGCTGGCTCGAACCATCCTGCCCCCCGACGTTGCCGTCCAGGTCCCACCCAACCTCAACTTCGAGAGCTGGCCGTCTCTGGTGGAGGCCGGAGCCACCGACCTGGGGGGCATCTCGCTGGATGGCGACTCGGTCAGCCCCGAGTACTCCTGGCCCAGCGAGGACGACTTGGCGGCCAAGGCGCTCACCCTCGGCTACCACCTCCAGGAGCGTCTTCCCGTCTACCAGGAGTCGCTCGCAGACCTGCAGCCGGCAGCTGACCGTCTGCGCCAGGAATTGGTCGGCGACACGGTCACCTACGTGGTCAATCGCAACGTCAACATCAGCAATGTCTGCGTCGGCAGCTGTTCCTTTTGCGGCTTTCGCCGCAGTTCGATCAACGCCAAAGGTGCCTACTTCCACGACCACGACACCGTCTTCGCCAAGATCGAAGACGCCGTCGGGCGCGGCGCCACCGAAATCTGCATGCAGTCCGGACTCACCCCCGAATTGAACGTCGCCTTCTACGACACTCTCTTCCGGGAAATCAAGGATCGCTGGCCGACGCTCCACCTGCACGCCCTCTCCCCGGAGGAGATTCGCTACATCGCCCAGGAGTCAGGCCGCTCGGTGGAGGACATCCTGCGTCAGCTCAAGGACGCCGGACTAGGCACGATGCCGGGCACCGCGGCCGAGATTCTGGTCGAGGAGGTACGGCGCATCCTCTGTCCCGAGAAGCTGACCAGCGCGGAGTGGGTGGAGATCATCAAGACGGCGCACCGGGTGGGGATTCCCACCACCTCGACGATCATGTACGGGCACATCGAGAACCCCTGGCACCGGCTCCAGCACCTCGAGGTGATTAGCAACCTGCAGCGGGAGACGGGCGGCATCAGCGAATTCGTCCTTCTCCCCTTCCAGGTCGAGAACAACACCCTGGGCAAGTTCTTCGGCATCCGTCAGCCGCTGACCCTGGAAGACTCCTTGCGCTTCACCGCCTTCTGCCGCCTCTACTTGGGCAGCGACATCCCCAACATCCAGACCAGCTGGGTCAAGCTGGGAGCCGAAGGGGTGGCTCAGTCCCTGCGCTGGGGCGCCAACGACTTTGGCGGCACNNAGCACCAGACAGGCAGCTTCGATCCCCCGCGTCAGCCACTCACTGACTCCCTGGGCGGGAATCAGGAGCAGGGCCAGCACCACCGGGAAGAAATACCAGCGCCAAGAGTAGGCGCTGCCGCGAATCCGGGGCCCGTATAGGCAGCCGAAGGCGACCGCCAAACCGACGCAGAGCAGACTCAGCGCCAGGTAGCCAACCAGGTACT